>JALHWS010000202.1 GCA_022866885.1 Candidatus Microgenomates bacterium
ATGAAACGCCTGTTACTGTCATGGAATCACAAGCCCGGAAAGTCAAAGACACCGGTCTTATGACTCTGCGGCTTAATATCGGGCTAAGTCAGCCGGTCGGCCAGTACCAGAATGTCATCAGTTTTATCGCCTTAGCCGGAATATGAAAAAAAAATTAACTATTTCATTTTTGAGTTGCTTTATTGTTTCATTGTTATATTTGAACCCGTGTTCCGTACGAGCTCAATCCCTCTCTCTTTCCATTGCTCCGCCGGTAGTGGAAATCATGATCAAACCGGGTAAAACGATTACACAAACTATCAAAATTGCCAATGGCGGAGAAAGCACGATCATCACTCCCCTTTTAAGGGAATACACCTTAAACGGCCTGCAGGACAATCCCAATTTTACCAGAGATACTTGGATCGAAATCTTAAACCGCGATCTGGCTTTTGATAAATCTTTTTTCCTGAAAACCGGCGAGGAAAGGCAAGTTGTCCTGAAAATCAGCCCACCCAAAGATCTAGCGGAGAAAGACTATTTCCGCGTTCTTCTTTTTACCACCAAACCGGTCATCCCTTTTGACTACTCACAATCATCAATCTCCCAATCGATCGGCAGTTTGATCTTCATCAATGTCACTTCCTCCGGCATGAAAAACAAGGCGGCGGAAATTTCCGCTTTTCAAATCCCGAAAATTGTCGACTCCTTCAGCCCGCTCGAGACGAGAATTCTCCTCAAAAATACGGGCGACACCTACTTCCGTCCGCAGGGATTTATCACTTTGAAAGGATTAATCGGACAGACGGATTTTGCCCTGAACCCAAATCTTTTTTTGCCCGGGGAGACCAAACTATTGACAGTTGACGAAGTGCCATACGCCAAAGATAATCAGACTCTTTCTTTACCGGGCATATACTTGGGAAAATACACTTTAACAACAACTTTCACGTTAGATGAAGGTACTATCAAAATATCTCAAACTAAAACCTTCTATGCTATTCCCTGGAAAGGAATGGCCATCTTCTTGCTAATGCTTTTCTTCTGGATGATAATAAAAAAAAGGAAGAGAAAATGAAAAAACTACTGTCCATATTTATTACTACTTTTATATATCTTTGTATATCAGTTATTCCCGCACCAACCTTCGCAGCCAGCTCACAAAGCGGCGCCAAATCAACCGTGAAAGCCAACATCCCTTTTACCACTACCATCCGTCTTTTCGGTTACAGTCCAGCCAATTCCACCGTCCAGGTTTTGGGGGTGCGGGTTTTTGCCCAAACGACGGCTGATAAAAACGGCTACTGGGTTTTCTATGAATTGCCGATTTCCGCCCAAGCGCGGGAGCTATGCATCAGCGCTATCGACGCGGAAAAAAGAGTCAGCTTCCCCAGCTGTATATACCTCCCGGAAACGGATAAGCCGTCGGAAATCGGGCCGGTCCTACTTGCACCAACCGTCTCTCTTTCCTCCGGCTCACTTTGGCAAAATGAGACTGGCAACGCCTCCGGTTTCGCCATCCCCAACAGCACTGTGAAAGTTTCTTTTTTTGAGGTGCAGGATAACATTCAAACCGGCTGGCGGCTGGCTAAATGGGCGGAAGCGGCCGAGATACCCATCCTCACGACACAAGCCGGCAATCTGGGAGAATTCAGCTTCAGTCTGCCTACTTGGAAAACCGGCAATTGGCGGATGTTTGTCAAAGCTATCTATAATAATCAGCCCACACCCAAAAGCCAGACCCTCCTTTTCACCATCGGTGCAATCATCAATTATTGGTTTATCTATATCCTGCCGAAACTGCTTTGGCTTTTGGCCTTCTTGATTGCCCTAATCTTATTTATCCTCTGGGAGAAACGCCACAAAAGAGTGAGGAAACTAGTGGCGAAGCTTATCGAAAAGAAATGGAAACCGTTTGCGGTAAGGTCAGGCCTGATGTGGCGGCGCTTACAGTATAATCTCCGGCATTTGAAGAAGTAAGGTCAAAATATGCCCGGCCAAAAGCGTCGGTCACCGGCTGTGTCGGAGCAACATCAGCCTGACCGGACAACTGAAGCTCGACTTTCTGACTGGTGACTCCCAAACCCTGGTTATTCAGGATAAATACGGTAATTCTGATGATTGAAGTGCCATTTGCCGCCGCTTGGATCGGTGAAGCAAAGACATAGGAGTTTTCACGGGAAATGGCCGTCGGGATCAAGGTAGTTGAGGAAGCCCTGCCAAACCAGGAGGTCCGAACAGTAGACAAGGTTAAAGCGAGAACCACCACTAGACAGGAAAGGAGAACCCCGCCAAAGATATACAATTGATGCCGTTGGGTCGGGAAATATTTGATATAACTGTATTTGTAGTTGTTGATTTCCATGCTTTCTTTCTCTATTGTCTACTCTTCCCGACTGTTCGTCAAGACGGTTATATCAGTACCCTATATTTATTTGTCATAAAAAATAATTATTTTCTTTTATTGTTTATAGATAATCGTTTGATTAATTTTTTACTATTTGTAAATTGGCCATTTTTTGTTGAAACGATTATTTATTTTTTCGTCTCTCGAATAAACAATATATAATATATCAATTAGTATTGTCACAACAATATATTTATATTATGCGTTTGTGTTAGCAGACAAAATATCGGTCTGATAATTATATGAGGATGTATGAAAAGATCATTTGTTAAGTCATATTAGCAATCGTATGAAAAGATTGCCAGACATTTGCTTTTCTCTGGCTAATTAAGAAATCCCAGCTTATAATTTTGTTTCATATCTTAATCCATCACTATTTTTAAATGTAATCTATTTGCTCCTCTCCTTCTTTTCTCTCTTGTCACCCCCAAACAAAAAAATATCAGGTTAAAAATACAGAAAATGACTTTTCCCGGAATGATTAATTTCATTTTTCTAATTAGTATATCAAAACATATCAGTATTCTTTTTGTCATCAATTTTCTCTGTTGAATTATTTTGATATATTAAAGTAGTATAATAATCAATGCGGGAATTCGTGAAATATAGTCCATAATCGGTCTTTTTTCGGTAATCATACTTCGAGCTTCCACTACCTAACCATTACTCAACTGGATCAACTCACTCTTGACAAAGTTATTATTATTGTATTTACTAAATATGGGGGGACTTAGTATATATATATTGTCTAAATTTGAGGCTATTTTTGTGGAATTCCTCAGATCATTGAGGATTTCCCGCATTGCGGTAAAACGGTTAAAAAGGGATTTCAAATTCTTTTCACAGTACTCTTCCCTCAATCCTCCCAAGACAAATCAAAGTTTCCACTCCTTCTTTTCCATTCACTATCTGAACCAATTCCAAAAGTGGTTCCAGAAAAAAACCCGCCAACCGAAAAAGGCAGCTTTGTTTATCGAAGTGCTTAACAAATTCCATCGTTATCTGGAGCAGAAATCAAATTCTTACTTGACTCAACTGCAAACCAAGTCCGACTTTGAACCTCTAATTATTGAATACCTTCTGGATTTGAAAAAAAATCATTCTTCTTCGGCCACTGTCAGAAATTATAAAGCTGATCTGATACAGTTTTTTAGATTTTTATCTATTAATAACCATTCTCTCCTTTCTTTTGCGGATGTGGCATTTGACCGGGAAATTTTTCTATCCTTCGGTGAGTATATGTAAAACAATCTCAAGTTGACTACTTCTTCCGTCAAAAGGAAATTATCGGTTATCCATGGTTTTCTCAAATGGGCAGCAAAAAAAGGCAAATTGTCTTTTGATAAATCAGCTTGGCCGGCCGCGGAAATATCCCCAAATAACGAAGAGCATGAACAGGAAGAATATCCAGTACCTGTCCCCATCCATGAAGAGAGTGAACAGAAAAAAGTGTTTGTCGGCATTCCCCTCTCCCGCTATCTCACCTGGATGGTGGGAACAACTATTGCTATTGCTTTCAGTATTGGAATATATCAGCAATTTTTCTTAAAAACTCAAAAACCTTTGGCTTATCCAATC
>JALHWS010000203.1 GCA_022866885.1 Candidatus Microgenomates bacterium
CGCTATTTGTATATTCTTTGCCGGTCGGTTTGCCGTCTACCCAATCACCGTTTGTCTTATCGGTTCCTGTCGCCGGCGTAACTTTAAGGTATTGCAAAGTCCGGTTGTTGTTTCCGGATAAAGTATTGAGTGAAGCGATAAAATTATTTGAAAATTGATGGTTCGGCAGCCAATCATTAACATTCTCCGCTGAGGTGATGGGGAATATACCGCCATTTTTCTTCAAAAATTTAAAATCAGGCAGGAGGGTTTTGACTGACGGGACCATGGACTGCAAAACCTGTCGGGTGGTTTTTGGCGGAAAAGAAATCAGACGTAGCCGGCAATAATTGATAATTTGGGAAAGGGCAATTTCCATCAGCCGGTTATCCGACCAGACTTCGCCTTTTTCCCATAAAGGATAGGCTAAAACTGTGCCTTCATGCGGAGTCCCGGCTGTCAGGATCTTTTCCACCCGGTCGTCGTTTGGATAATTTGCCAGAAAACTTCTGATAACCAATCCGCCAAGACTGTGACCGATCAGTCTGACTTTGGTTCCGGCCTGTTTATTTTTAAGAATACCATCAAGATACTTTTTGAAAAGTTCTCCCTGCCGGTCAAGCGACTGGCGCCAATCATAAGTATAAACATAAAAATCCCGGCCTTCTTTCAATTTCGCATTTTGGGAAAGGGTATTGACGAGACGGCTATATTGGTTGACGTAAGGTGCCAGTTTCCAACTACTGGAATTGTCCAGATCGCAGGAAAAAATATCTTTCGCATTCCAGGAAGCACCCAGGCCTGGCAAACTAACGATAGGAGAAAATAGTTTCGTACCGGTTGTCGGAGTCGGCGTAGGAGTCCTGGTAATAGTTACTGTCACTGTGACAGTTGGAGTTGGTGTGACTGTCGTGGTGACGGTGACAGTCGGAGAGACAGTCATAGTGATAGTTGGCGTGATCGTAGTTGTAGGAGTAACCGTTGCAGAGGGAGTAAGAGTCAAGGTAGGGGTGACAGTGGGAGTGTTCTCTGGGATGGAAAAGTCAGGTAATATTTCACTTATTGCAAGACCAATTTGAAATTTATCTTCATAATTCTGCCCAGTATAATAGAGATAATAATATGTTTTTTGATCTTCATTATTGAAATATTTTAAAATATAAGGCATAAGCACCCTTTTATTTTCAAAGGAATTTGTCGATGGGGAAAGGATGGGGTTATTTGGATTCTGATACCATTGTTTACCATCTAAAGAAATAGCATGTCCAATACTTGATGGCAAATTATAGAATAGATGGTATTTTCCATTTTCATATATCACACTAGGTCCAGCTACAATACTATTTCCTTGTCCAGCGAGAACATATGAAGAATATTTTACCCAATCATTTGATTCATTTGTTGAAGTGGCATATCCAATACGCCATTGATCTCCTATATCATTACCTGCATACCACATCTTAAAAGTACCATTTTCAGATAATACAGATGGATCTGATACTCCACCTCCTCCATTTTCCCAACTTTCAGTAGCAGATACTACATTTAGAATTGGGCTATTTTGCCAAACATCAGGGTAACTAGATGAGATATAATTAATATGAATGTA
>JALHWS010000204.1 GCA_022866885.1 Candidatus Microgenomates bacterium
ATCTGAAGGGAATCAACGGACTGCCGGCAACAGGACCAATGTAATCCATAATAACCATTATAATCTGATTGTGTTAGAATTAAAAATTACTTATAATTTCTCTACAACACATGAAAAAAGGACAGATGGACTGGACTGCTGCTTCTGATATAACTTTGGGAGTGCGGTTAATTGTAAAAAAGCTGAATCTTGATTATATAGACTGTCGAAGAATTATCTGTTTCCGAAGCAGTGGTTCAGTATCAAGAGCCCGTGCCCGTATCTGGAGTTTCCCCAGGATTTGGCAGCAGGCACTTTCACTTCCTTCATATTACATCATCGAAGTCCTTTCGCAGCATTTCGATAAATTGTCTCCTAATGACAAGCAAAGGGTCCTGATCCACGAACTTTTGCATATCCCGAAGAACTTTTCCGGAAGTTTAGTGCCGCACCGGACCCATTATGCCAGAATTGATTCAAGGAGAGTGGAAGGCTTATTTAAGTTATTAAAAAACTAGCTATGTCATCGCGAGCGATCCGCCAGTTGGCGGAGAGCGTGGCGATCCCGTAGGAATTACTGTAGCATAACGGGATTGCTTCTCCCGATTTCCATCGGGATCGCAATGACAATCTAACAAATATGATCATTCTTATTCATGGAGACGATACTGTTACCTCACGAAATAAACTAAAAGAGGAAAATGATAAGGTTCCCGAGAGCGAAATCGTCCATTTTGAAGGCAGTAAACTTCAATTATCCGACCTGGTTAACTCCTTGGAAGCTTCTTCCCTTTTTGCCGAAAAGAAGCTGGTGATAGTTGAAAATTTCCTCTCCGGCGGGATGAATAAATCCAAACAGCAGATTTTCGAATATTTGTCCGGGCAAATTTTTCTGCACGATTTGATTTTTTGGGAAGGCAAAAGGATCGAAAAAGCTACGATTAAGAAATACTTTTCCAAAGCCAAGGAGATTTCCTGCCTTCTGCCGAGCCTTCTGTTCAAGTTTCTTGATTTGCTTGGGATAGAGCGGCCCGAATCGCTGTTACTCCTGTTTCATAACCTCCTTAAGCAAACGGAGGCGGAACTGGTTTACGCGATGATCCTTCGCCAATGGCGGAATTTAATTGTAGTCAAAGACAATCCGACGCTTCTTCCCGGTTTTGCCCCATGGCAAATCGGAAAGTTGAAAAGTCAAAGCCGGGGACTTTCTCTTGAAGAATACATACTTTCTTACAGAAAACTTCTTGCCATCGATTACCAGATAAAGTCGGGACAGACGCCTTACCGGCTTGAACAACTGCTTGACATTTTTTTAGCGAATCTTTAGGATAAAAAAGCATTTTAAATGAATAGAATTATTAATCCTGCTATTTTCCATGATTACGATATTCGAGGAGTCTATCCAACGGAGCTTAATGAGGAGACATATTTTATTTTGGGCCAGTCAATTGCCACCTACTTGAAAGTGAAAGAAATTGCCGTCGGATATGACTGTCGGATGTCTTCGCCATCTCTTTTCAAAGCCCTAACTTCAGGAATTATGGATAGAGGAACTGATGTCATAAATTTAGGTCAGATCTCAACCGAAATCCATTATTTTGCCTCCGGTTTTTACCGGTTTCCCGCCAATATCATCATCAGCGCTTCCCATAACCCTGCTCAATACAACGGGTTAAAAATCGTCACAGAAGGAGTAAATCCGCTCCACGGGAATTTCGGTTTACCCCAGATAAAAGCCTTAGCCATAAAAAATGATTTTCCGCGCGCTTCCCAAAAAGGGAAAATGACCAAAAAAGAAGTGATGGACGAATGGATCAAACACTCCTTAACTTTTATCCAACCGGAAAAACTCAAAAGCCTCAAAGTGGTGGTTGACGCCGGTAACGGCATGGGCGGCATCTCCTGGCAAAAAATCATCGGCAAAACACCGGTGGAAATCATTCCCTTATATTTTGAGCCGGACGGACATTTTCCGCACCATTTGGCAGATCCTTTGAAAAAGGAAAATACCCTGGATTTGAAAAAAGCCATTGCCGAGCATCAGGCAGATCTGGGTTTTGCGCTGGACGGAGACGCCGACCGGCTTTTCGTCATGGACGAAAAAGGAAACATGCTTGGCGGAAGTGTCACGACCGCCATTTTAGCCATGTGGATGCTCCAAAAATACGGTTCCTCGACTGTTTTGTACAACGCCGTCTGTGGCCGGATCGTCCCCGAAGTCATCAAAAAGTATCGAGGGATTCCCATGCGAGTGCGGGTCGGTCATTCTTTCATTAAGCAATATATGAAAAAGGAAAACGCTGTTTTTGCCGGAGAACATTCCGGACATTTTTATCTTCGGGATGATTTTTTTGCCGAAAGTTCATTGATTTGCGGACTCTTGTTTCTCGAATACCTGTCCAAGCAAAACAAACCTTTATCCCAAATTGTATCAGCGCTTGATAAATATCCTTCAAGCGGTGAAATAAATTTCAAAACTGCCGATCTGTCATCGGTAATGAAAGCTGTTAAAGAATATTTTAAAGACGCCAAAAGCATTGATGAGCTTGACGGACTGTCAATCTGGTATGAGGACTGGTGGCTGAACCTGCGGCCGTCTAAGACGGAACCGCTTCTTCGGCTCAACCTTGAAGCAAACAACAAAACCGTTTTATATGATAAACTGAGAACAGCAGAGAATTTATTGCTATCTTTAAGTTGCACAAAAACATAGAATCTGCTGCATAACCGTCATCCTGAACTCGTTTCAGGATCTTAATAAGATGCTGAAATAAATTCAGCATGACAATTATAAAGAAGTTTTATATTGGGTTCTGAAATATGGCTAATTTGGATGATATAAGGGAATTACAGGGGATCGATACGGGCAAGACCTACGAATCGATTCTATTTCTTCCTGATCAATGCCAGGCGGTAATAAAAGATCTGGAAAAAATGATTATACCGCAGGATTTCCTTGATGTTTCCTCTCTCGTCTTTTGCGGTATGGGCGGTTCTGCCTACGGGGGAAGAATCATTAAAAGCCTTTATAGCGACGCTTTAAAAATCCCGGTTGATCTGGTCAGTGATTATCACCTGCCGGCTTTTGTAAATTCCAGTACATTGGTAATTGCCGCCAGTTATTCGGGTAATACCGAGGAAACGGTAACTTGTCTTGAAGAAGCCTGTCGGGTTAATGCCAAAGTTATTGGCATTTGTTCCGGGGGAAAAATTGCCGACATCACAAGGCAGTCAGGTAAACCCTGCCTGGTGTTCTCAACCGTCTATAATCCTTCAGAGCAACCTAGGCTTGGACAAGGGTATATGCAGGCAGGACAAGTCGGTCTTCTGATTAAGCTCGGATTATTACCGTCTGATGCCTTTGAGTCAAACGCTCTGATAAATGAATTACGTAACGAAAATGAGAAATTAAGTATCGATAAACCGGCCAAAGAAAACCATGCTAAAAAACTGGCAAAAGATCTGGAAAACAAAATACCGATCATGCTCGGCGGAGAATTTCTGGAAGGTGCCATCCACGCCGTCCGCAATCCTTTCCATGAAACCGGCAAACACTTCGCGGAATATTTTATTCTGCCTGAAGCCAACCACCATCTGATGGAAGGTTTAAGTTATCCTCTGGAAATCAAAAAGAGTTTCGTTTTTATTTTTGTAACTTCCGATTTATACAGCGAACAATTAAAAAAAAGAATTACTTTGACGAAAGAGGTTGTCCGGAAAAACGGCTTTCCGACTCTGGACATCAATCTAAAATCAAAAAACAAGCTAAATCAGGTTTTTGAACTGATACAGTTGGGGAGTTTCCTGACCTTTTACCTGGCGATGCTTCATGACCTTGATCCGGTGAAAATCCCCTGGGTTGATTATTTCAAGAAGGAACTGAAAAAAGAATATGGTGAAAAATAAGAATATTGTTTGGTTTGATGAAATCGACCATGACGATATCGGCATGGTTGGCGGTAAAGGGGCAAACCTCGGCGAAATGCTCAAAAGCGGTATTCCAGTACCTTTCGGATTTGTGGTCACTTCTTATGCCTATTTTAATTTCCTTGAAGTTACCCAACTTAAAGAAAAAATCAAACATTACCTGACTCTTTTGAAACATAAAGATCCGAAAAATCTTCAGCAGACATCAGAAAATATCAGGAGAATAATAGTCAAAGAAAAGATTCCGGCAGAGCTTGCCGGAGAAATAATGACCGCCTATTTGGCATTGTCAAAAAGGGCCAAAAAATCGTCGAAATTATCGGAAAAGCTGACCTCTTTATTTAAATTACCCTATGTGGCCGTCCGTTCTTCTGCCACTGCCGAAGATTTGCCGACGGCTTCTTTTGCCGGCCAACAGGAGACCTTTCTCAATATTTCCGGTGAATCAAATGTCGTTCGGAAAGTTCAGGAAGCTTGGGCCTCTCTTTTTACTCCCCGGGCTATTTTTTACCGCGAAGAACAGAAATTCGACCATTTGAAAGTCGGCATCGCCGTTCCCGTGCAGCTTATGGTAAATTCGGAAACGTCAGGAGTGATGTTTACCGTTGATCCCATGACTAACGACAAAAACCGGATCGTGATTGAGGGAATTTACGGTCTCGGAGAACTGATTGTTCAGGGATCCGTAACTCCCGATCATTTTAGCGTTGATAAAAAAACCAATGAAATCCTGGAAAGAAAAATTGCCTGTCAAACCAAAATGCTGGTTAAGAAGGACGGTAAGACCAAAGAGGTGAATATCTCCCAAAAAACCGGCGGGAGACAGAAAATTTCAGATCATCAGATTAAAGAAATAGCCCGGCTGGGGAAACTTTTGGAAAAACACTACTTTTTCCCCCAAGATGTCGAATGGGCTATCGAAAAAGGAAAAATTTTTATTGTCCAAACCAGACCGATTACCACTTATAAAAAACAGGGTCAGAAAGAAGAGAATAAAACAACGGACAGCAACAAAGTTACCCAAGACATGCAAATTTTACTAACAGGTGATCCGGCCTCACCGGGAATCGCTTCCGGCTCTGTAAAAATTATCACCGATGTCCGTGAGATCGGTAAAGTTTATCCGGGTGACGTAATGGTGACCGAGCAGACCAATCCCGACTATGTTCCGGCCATGAAACGGGCAGTAGCCATCGTTACCGAAAAAGGCGGTCGGACTTCACACGCGGCTATTGTCTCTCGGGAACTGGGAATTCCGGCTGTTGTTGGTACCGGAAACGCCACTAAAGTCCTCAAAAACGGGGAATTTGTCACCGTAAACGGGGCAAAAGGCGAAATATATAAGGGCGCCCTGACAAGCGGTCAAAAAATCGAATTGCGATCGGCAATGGCCGGCAATTTGCAATCACCAATTTTTAAAACCGCCACTAAAATTTACGTAAATATGGCTTCACCGGACAGAGTTGTTGAAGTATCCAAAATGAATTTTGACGGGATCGGACTACTTCGGGCCGAATTTATGATTGCGGATATCGGGACGCACCCCCGAAAACTGATTAAGGAGCATAAGGAAAAATTATTCATCAGTAAACTGGCGGCTGACCTTTTGAAATTTTGTCAGGCTTTTTCTCCCAGACCGGTTATGTACCGGGCGACTGATTTTAAGCCAAACGAATACCGTAACTTAACCGGCGGACGGGAATTTGAGCCGGAAGAACCAAATCCCATGCTTGGCTTTCGGGGAGTTTTCCGGTATATCAAGGACCCGAAAGTCTTTGAACTGGAACTGGAAGCGATAAAGATGGTTCGAAATGTATACGGTTTCCGAAACCTGCACCTGATGTTACCGTTTGTCAGAACGGTTGCCGAACTGATAGAAATAAAAAAGATAATTGCCGCCTGTAAATTATTGCGATCACCTTCATTTAAGTTATGGCTGATGGTGGAGATTCCCTCAAATGTCATTTTAATCGACAAATTTTGCGAAGCCGGTATTGACGGCGTCTCGATCGGCTCAAACGATCTGACCATGCTTATCCTGGGAACGGACAGGGACAATACCGAAGTCGCCAGGGAATTTGATGAACGGAATGAAGCCGTTACCTGGGCGATTGAACGGGTAGTCAAAGCCTGCCATAAATATAAAATTACCTCTTCAATCTGCGGCCAGGCCGCTTCCGATTATCCGGAACTGGTGGAAAAAATGGTCAGCTGGGGTATCACTTCCGTTTCCGTCAACCCGGACGCTTATAACCATATCAAGGAAACTGTTTATAACGCCGAAAAAAAGTTGGTTAATAAAAAGTAGGAGTTACTTAATTTCATGTCATCGCGAGCGAAGAATGAGCGTGACGATCCCGTAGGAATTATAGTAGCATAACGGGATTGCTTCGTCCGATGTACATCGGACTCGCAATGACAATTTAAGTCTACTATGCGTCCCGTAGTCCTTATCATACTTGACGGTTGGGGAGTCGCGCCGAACGGTCCGGGTAATGCCATCGGTCTGTCGAATTTACCGTTTTATCAAAGACTTTTGCGGGATTACCCAAACGGTCTGCTTGAAGCCTCCGGTGAAGCTGTAGGCTTGCCGAAAGGGGAAAGCGGCAATACCGAGACCGGACATTTAAATCTCGGTGCCGGATATATCGTTTATCAGGATTTACCGCGGATAAATTTGGCGGTTGCCGACGGTTCATTTTTTACCAGACAAGCCTTCCTTCTAGCCATCGACCACGTGAGAAAATATCAAAGCAATATACACCTTCTGGGCTTGATCGGTTCAGGCGGAGTGCATTCCAATATCGAACATCTTTTAGCATTACTGCAACTTTTAAAAGAACAGGCCTACCAGAGAGTCTTTTTGCATCTGATAACCGACGGCCGGGATTCTCCGCCAAAATCAGCTCTTTTGTACATTGAACAGATCCAAACATTTTTGGATAGTCTGGGCTTTGGGGAAATCGTAACCGTCATGGGACGATACTTCGCTATGGACCGTGATCATCGCTGGGACCGGACGGAAAAGGCTTACAAAGTTTTGACTGAAGGGATTGGGGATAAAGGAACCAGTGCTCAAGAGATAATCAAGCATTCTTATGAGAAAGGAATAACGGATGAATTTATCATTCCTTCGGCGGTCACCAAAGACGGGAAACTAACCCCCAGAATTTCCGCAAACGACAGCGTCATTTTTTTTAATTACCGGATTGACCGTCCCCGACAATTGACAAACGCTTTTGTTTTGGAAAACTTTAAGCGTGATGCCAATCTGCGC
>JALHWS010000205.1 GCA_022866885.1 Candidatus Microgenomates bacterium
AGTTCCCTCTGGTGCGTTTTCCGAACGGTTAACAACAATACCTGAAGGCTTATCAATAATTAGAAAAGAATCGTCTTCGAAGATGATTGGGATATTCATTAGATTGTCATTGCGAGCAAAGCGAAGCAATCCCATCCGAGATTGCCACGGCTACTTCGTAGCCTCGCAATGACATGAAATTGCCTAAGTCCTTATTAATTTAAAAAGCTATTTCTCCTTTTTTCTCTCGCATTCCACGCAGTACAAAGCGGTCGGCTTGGCTCCCAAACGGTCGGTATCGATCATTTTCTTGCAGCTAAAACATTTGCCGTAAGTACCTCTATTCACCCGCTCAAGGGCCTGTTTAACCTCTTCAAAGTGGATTTTCAGTTCCTTTTCAAGCGCTTCCATCCGTTCGTGGGAGCTTTCTTCCTTGGCCTCGGTATCGGAAGCGGCGTTGTCTATCAGCCTATCCGGATCAGAAAAAGGATCCTGCAGTTTCAAAGACGACAGATTCTTTTTTATTTTCTCAAGTTCGGCAGATAAGTACTTTTGCAACTCGTCAAGGATTTTTTTCGGAAACTTCATATTTTAATTCCCCTATTCATTGCCCGAATGTTTGTAATACGATCAAATAAAGGTTTGGCGACAACAACGATCAGAATCACCGCAAACCATTGCCTAAAACTCAAACCATATAAGTATACGGCGTATTCTTTAAAAAATTCAAGCATCAAAACGGAAATGGAAATTCCCAGAACAAACAGATAAAAAACCAGACCATCCGGCCATTTATTTTTTTGGATTTTTTCATAAAGAAAAGAAAAGCCTATGGCCATTAGGAGGAAAAAGAGAGCCTCATACAATTCTACTGGATGGAAACGGCCGATCTTGCCGACGATACCCACTCCGATTGGAAATTTGGTCGGCCGGCCAAAAGTTGCCCCACCCAGCTGTTCACCGATTTTAGCAAAAACCAGCATAAAACTTGCCGCCAGACTGTACAAATCCAGGAGGTGCCAAAGAGAGATTTTTTTCTTTTTGGTGTAAATTGCGAGGAAAATGAAAGCGCCGATTAAACCGGAAAGCAACGACAATCCCGGAGCTTCCCGAACCAAAATGTATTTCAGGATATTCAAGCCGAAATCTTGAACGTGAAAAATGATGTAAGAAGCTCTGGCGCAAATCAGAGCCACGATATTAGCTTGAAGGTATAAATCAAGATATTCTTCTTCTTTCAATTCCGCTTTGGCCTTTTTCCACACGATGAAGGTCGAAAGGATAAAAGCCATCGCCAAGAAGATACCGAAGGCATAGACATTAAAGGCGCCGATGGTAAATAATACTGGTAGCATATCAGTTTGTCATTGCGAGCCGAAGGCGAAGCAATCCCGTCCGAGATTGCCACGTCCCACATAAGTGGCGGGACTCGCAATGACATAGAATAATGATGACATCTATTTTATACTACTGATTAAAAATAGGTGACGCAAGTAGTGGTAAATACCTACCGCTGCGATGACTAATCCCAAAATCGCCATGGTTAATCCGATGCCCAACTCATCAGCCAGAATACCGGAAAAGACTACCGGAAGCAGGGAAACACCGCCGGTCAGGGAAGTTAAGACGCCGTATATTCTGCCGCGCATTTGACTGTCCGAATCTTTTTGCAAAATAGTATTTGCGGGGACGCTGATGAAAGAATTAAAAATACCAAGCGTGAAAAGTAAAATCATAGCCGTGATCAGACTGTAAGAGCCGGAAACAACAGACAAAAGCAATAAGTTGGCTCCGACACCAACAATACCCACAGTTATAATAGTCGTTTTTATAAACTTGTTTCCGTAAGCGCCGACTAAAAATGAACCGACGACCAAACCGATGGCTGCCGGACCCATCACCAGATATGATGAATCGGTTAAATCAATCATCAGCATCCGGTCGGCGAAACCGGGGGCAAGAACTGCTAAAATAGAGAGAAGCGCCTGGGAAAAAGTCATTAGCAACAGGCTTTGTTCTATCCTTTTGTTGGAGTGAATAAAGGTTATCCCGTCATCGATAGCGCGACCGATAAAGCTGAAATTGAAATCAGCCAATACGGTTTTGACAGCCAGCTTTTTTTTCGGTATCCGGGAAATATAATAAGCAGCCAAAAGCATGAGGAGTCCCATAAACAAGAAGACGGTTTTGGGGCCGAAAAGCCGGACAAAAGGTCCGGCCAAAATGAAACCGAGAATCATCGAAAGATAAAAACTGATTGTAAAAAGCGAGTTGGCTGTCAGAAGCTCTTTCTCGGGAACCAAGCTGGGAATGGCCGGTCCCTCTGCGGGAATGAAAAATTGGGAGATGATGGATATTATCACTGATAAAGCGTAAATAATCACCAGGTCATGGGCATAAAAGAAAAAGGCCAAGATAAGAAAAACTCTTGATAAATTGCAATAAAGCATCACTTTCCGTTTATCAAGGAAATCTACTATCCCGCCGGCGACCACCCCGAAAATAATTGAGGGAATGCCAAAGGCCAGAAGCATAAAAGAGACCGAGGCATTTGATTGCGTCTCCTGGTAAACCCGGATCGCCAGGACAAAGGAAAGCATGTTCAAAGCGATCTGGGAAATGATCTGCCCCAACCAAAGGTACCGAAAGTCCTTGTTTTTTATGACTTCAAGATAAGATTTCAGCATGAGCAAAGATAGGAAAGAATTGTCCTGACCCCGAAACCGGTTCCTCCGTAGGCGGTCATAGCGGTTTCTTTTTCCGCGTATGCCGGCCCGGCGATATCCAGATGCGCCCAGGGGGTACTGGCGGCAAATTCGGCCAAAAATAAAGCGGCATTGATGGCTCCGCCGAAGCGGCCGCTTTGGGAATTTTTCAAATCAGCGATTTTGCTTTTAATCACTTCTTTATATTCTTCCTCAAGCGGCATCCGCCAAACTTTCTCCGCGCTCCCTTGGGCGGCTTTACCGATATTTTCGGCCAACTCATCGTTATTGCTCCAAAGTCCGGCGATCTCTTCCCCCAAGGCGACTATACAGGCTCCGGTCAGAGTAGCCAGATCAATGATCTGATCCGGCTTTTCTTTGATGTTGGCAAAGGAAAGGGCATCTGCCAAAGTCAACCGGCCTTCGGCGTCTGTATTGAGGACTTCAATCGTCTTTCCGTTCATCGCTCTTAAAATATCACCGGGTTTAAGAGCTTTGCCGGAGGGCATATTTTCACAGGCGGCAATCAATCCAACCACTTCCACCTCAGGTTTTAATTGCCGCAAAGCGGCAAATACGGCCAGAACCGTCGCCGCTCCGGCCATATCCAGCTTCATCGTCTCCATGTGCTCCGAAGATTTCAATGACAATCCGCCTGTGTCAAAAGTCAAACCCTTACCGATGATAACGATTTTCTTATTCGCTCGCTTTGGTTTAAAAGACAGATGGATGAATTTTGGCGACTCGTCACTTCCTTTGGCTACCCCTAAAAAAGCATCCATACCTAATTTTTCCAGCTCTTCTTTTTCCAGAATTTTAGTTTTGATACACTCTTGGGAATGTTTGGCTAGGTCGAGAGCTGCTTGAGATAAATAAGTTGGGGTCGTGACTGCAGCCGGTTCGTTAACTAAATCGCGGGCATAGATTACCGCGGAAGATGTGATAAGGCCTCTTTCCAAACCGTCTTGAGCACTGGCAATTCTTCCTGCTTTGACGGATAAAATCACATCTTCAATCTCCCGGAATTTTCTTTTTTCTTCTTCGCTTTTATATTTGAGGAACTGGTATGAAGATAACTTGACTGCTTCAACCATGCTTTGAACGACTATTTCGGGTGTAAATTTTTCCATCCAATCATGAGGGATATGGATGGCGATTTTGGCCGGCTTGACTGTCCGGGTAATTTTCACGCCTTCCGCGACCGTTTTGAATAATTTGAAAAGGTTAAAATCCCCTTTTTTACCAAGCCCTACCAAAACCAGTTTGTAGGAAGAAATCACACCTTGGGTGGAAACGGTAATGGATTGACCGGATTTACCTTCAAAATTTTCCCGTTTGGCGGTTTCGATGATATGGTTATTGAATTGGACATTAAACTGGGGAATTTCAAACGGACTGTCTTCCCAGGAAAAAATTAGCAAAACATCAGCTTCAATCCTGCCCGGATCAGTCGGCTTTAAAGTAAATTTCATATTTGACTTACTCTACTTATACAAAATATAATCAGAAGAGTCAATCCTTCAGCCGAGGTGGCGGAATTGGTAGACGCGCAGGTCTCAAAAACCTGTGGGCCTCAAAGCTCATGAGGGTTCGAT
>JALHWS010000206.1 GCA_022866885.1 Candidatus Microgenomates bacterium
CATTCTTTTCTTTTGGTAAAAATCGCGTAAATCATCAGGAGGATCCCACCAACAAAAAAGGGTAACTGGGTTAGATAAAATACTCCCATTCCCCTGACAAATTGACGGGTAACAAAATGACCCGGATAACCTAAATCACCTGTCAGGAATAGAAAATTAACCCCAAAATGATCAAAATATAATGGCAAGGTTTTTTTTACTCTTTCCGGTATGGCCATTTTGCTGTCTTGGATATTATTCCAGCGCGTTAAAAGATAACCGTCTTTTAACCCCTTCAGAAGCGGTAAGGAAATAAGTAAAAAGAGGATGAGAGCGAAAAACAGATTTTTTTTGTGGTGAAATCTTTCTTTTATCAGCCAATACAGACTGGTAAAACCCAAAAAAACGGGAATGATAAACCAGGCCGGATAATAAGTGTATAACCCCAAACCAAAAACCAAGTAGGATACTGGTAACATCTTCCTATTTTTAAAAGACTTCAGAAATAAATATAATCCCAGGGAAAAAAAGAAAGGGAAAGAAGCATACTCCGAACCCCAACGGCTGATATGGATATGCCAGGGAGATACAGCCAGCAACAAGGCGGCGCATAAACCAAGACCGACTCCGCCAAGTTTTTTTCCGATTAAATAAAGCATAAAGACGGTCGCTACACCATATACAACCGTGGTAAAACGGACACTAAACTCTGAAAGGCCAAAGAGTACTACGGAGGGAATATTGCTATAAATCGGGATGGGTATCCGGTACTCGCCGAATGATTGAAAAAATAACGGCCAGCTTTTCCCATGGTCATCTTTTCCGCTCGTCAGCAGCTTATAGGCATTATATCCAAGCGCCGCTTCATCGGTAAAAAAACCGACCGGCGCGACAGTTATACGGTATATCCTCAAAAAAAAGGCTAAGAATAAAATACAACTGATGATTAAATATTTCCGGCTTTCCATATCAGTCTGACGGTATATTAACGATATAGGATACCAATCGACCGTCTTCGCTGTAAATACTGTCTACTTTTGTCCCTAACGCGCATTTTTCAAATATTTCCGTATCAGAATACCTGTCCGGACCGACCACCACCACGGCTGGATAGTGTCCTACCTCCTGACAACTTTTGATAAGTCTGTTCCAATCAAATAACTGCCTTTCCTTTGTTAAATTATAGACTACCCCTTTATGCTCTGGTTGACCGGCTTCTCCCCAACAACAGGAAGAAAAATTAACGGAATAGTTCGAAGGCAATTTATCGATATATGCGGCAATTATCCTCCCAGGTCCTAAGTTCTTGTCCGGCAACCCCTTTGTATAGTCAACAAAATAAAGCCGGAGATTGGCAAAGACAAGATATACGAAAAGGCCGGTAACCAATACTTCCGTCAGATATTTTTTCGGCAATATTTTTTTCACCCAGAAATATACTTCCGACAAACCTGCCCCAACCAATACAAAGACAAAAGGAATAACCGCGATTGTCCTGCTACTGCTGGGGATTTCTCCCTTAGGAATCGCTGGTAATATGGAAGGCAAGATCAAAACAAACAGGAAAAAGAGGGTAAGAAACAGCCAAAGGTATTTCTTGGTCCTGAAAAAATAGATTATTCCGAGGAAGAACAACATGCCGCTTATTTTATCTATCTGCGGATGACCGGAGACGTTCACCCGGAAAGTCTCATCTCCCCTTATATGAAGCATCCGGACGGTTTTTATCAAATTGGTTTTCAATTTTTCGATTGTTTCTGCGCTAATAAGACTGCCCCCCAACAATACTTTCTTTCCCACATATCCCTGCGGCCCGAAATTACCCGGCTGATTTTTGACGATCTGGACGAACGGGATCGTTAAGATAACCAAAACGAAGGTCACGAGAATAAAATGCAGTAACGTCCGTAAGGGATTGATGCGGGATTTACCAAGAATGTAAAATGCCGCTAAGCTTACTACTATGATAAGCAAATATACTATCGGAAATAAGAAGGTTTGCGGGTAAGTGTACCATCCTAGAGAGGCCACAAAGGCTCCTAATAGCAGGTCCGGTAAATGATTTCTTTTTATATATCTGACGAGAAAATAAGCCATAAATGAGGAAATGGCTGGAATGACGATTTGGGAATTGCCGAGCCGGCTCCAGATGAGAAACCAGAAGGAAACACTGGCTGTTAAAACCGTCATTAAGGCTGTTTTTTTATTAGTAATCTCTTTTGTAAAGAGATATATTCCCATCAGTCCAATCAGACTGACGATTACTGACGCGACTTTGTAAGTGACATAACCGTGGTCTTTGTATAAAATGACAATCGGGGCAATCAGGTAGTGGTAAAGCGGCCCTGGGCTTTGGAAGAAGTAAAATGGCCACTGCCCATTTATGACCTGCATTTCGTATTCGTGGACGTTGGAGATGTCGCCAAACCATTCCCCGGGCAGTTTCTCTAAATAAAATAATCTTATCAGAATTGAAAAGCCAACAATCAAAAAAACAAGCCAAAAAACTCGTTTCATGTAGTATATACTAAATTAATGCGGAAGATTGTTCAACATCCTCACTTTATCCCTTGGTTCCTGTTTATCGTCTTTGCTAGTATATATTTCTCAAGCACGGTAGGAGTAATGAACAGTATGGATGCCCCTCAATACGCCATGACTCAAGCGTTGGTTGAAAAAAATACCATACAAATTGATTCTTTCAACCAATGGAGCTGGCCGGATTATTGCATTATCAATGACCATATATATAATTGCCGTGAACCGGGACAGTCCTTCCTTGGCATACCTTTCTATCTTCTGGCAAAAGCAGTTTTACCGCTTGTTAATAGCCCTTATCAAGGTTATCCGGATATTAACGAAGATAGTAAATTGGAAGCATTAACATATGGATTTTTCTCCACTATTGGTGTTTTAAGTGTCATCCTGCTCTGGGGAATTTGCCGGAAATTAAAAATTTCCAAAGCTGGAAGCCTTTTTGCCGCTTTTTTGTTCGGAATCGGATCTCTCCTTTGGAGATATAGTTTTGGGTATGTCCGACAGTCACCAGCAGTCCTTTTATACTTATCTTTTATTTATGTCATCCTTTATAAGCCTGATAGAAGTAAAGAGGTCGTCAAATGGTTTCTTTTAGGGCTTATTACAGGCGTAATCCAATTGTTTGACAGCGTAAGTTTCTTACCTCTTTTTTTAACCGGCATCTTATATCTCCTCTTTAAGAAAATCAGGCGGAAAAAGAGCATTTGTTATCTTTTTGTCGCCTTTATTTTACCTGTTCTCTTTATGATTATATTAAGACTTGTCTATAATAAAATTGCGTTTGGTGACTATTTATCTGAAGGCAGATTTATTTCCGTTTATGCGCCTATTCCTCTGCAATACCAATTTTCGGCAGAAGCAAAAAAAACCATCCCATATCTCCTTTTCAGTTTCAAATCTCTCCCTCCCACTGTATTGGATTACATGAAGAATCTCCCTCAAGATATGGCGGAAAAACTCGAATATGGACTGTGGGCTACCAAAAATAAATTTTTGGGGATCTTTATTCAATCACCCATTCTTTTCCTGTTCTTTCCAGGGATTATTTTACTTTTCAGAAGAAACCGCAGATTACTATTTATGATACTTCTGATTATAGGTTTAAATCTGATAATCATCGGGAAATTTATGGGGTTCTACAATCCCAACTCCTATGACACGCGTTATTTGCTTCCCGTTATTCCGCTATTATTTATCTCCGTATCTTATTGTATTGATTCTATCTTTAGGAGTAAAAAGAAATTGATTATCATCGTTTGTTCAGTTATTGCGGTATTACTTGCTTTATTATCCATCTATAACAGCTGGTATTCCGTTATTACCAGTTATTCTCCGCACATATCCGGAGAAAACAGATTTTCCTTCTATCAGCTTGCGAAACCTTGGGGTAACATCGGTAATGCTAAAAATAATGCGGCGCTACTATTTATCAATACTTTTCCCAATATCTATAATCTCCATATTCTTTTTATCTTTTATCTTGTTCCACTCCTGGGTATTTTCCTGCTTCGGAAATTATTTCAATCTTTGCTGGCAACAAAGAGGTAGGATAAAGTTTTCCCTTATTATCTTATTAGGTTCTGATAAAAGTTGATCGTCATATCTTTGGAAAACTCCCTGTTTGCCTTTTTTCTATTTTTCACATATTTATTTTTATCTTTTAATATCTCAACAATCGCTCTTGCCAGTTTTTGGCTGTTTTTGATGGGCACAACCGCCCCCATCCCGGTTTTTTGGATCGGCACTCTTACTCCTGGAAGATCGCTCGCCACCACCGGCACACCCATCATCATCGCCTCTACCTGTACCATGCCAAAAGCCTCGGTGGAATTGACAGACGGCAAGACCAATACATCAAGCAAAGAGTAAAAGGCTCCCATCTCCTCTTCTTTCAACTCTCCTAAGAAGATGATGTTGTCTTTATACTTCTCCACCAGTTTAAGAATTTTCTCCTTGTATTTCACTTCCCCGACCGGATCCAAAGAGCCTGCAATAACAATTTTGCATTTATCTTTTAGAAGCGGTATTGTTTCTAAAAGATATTCCATCCCTTTTTCCGCCGCCAACCGCGCGGCAACACCGATGACATAGTCTGTTTTTCCGATTTTATCCGTGATCATTTTTTGTACTCTTTTATCAATCTTTGGCAATGGTATAGGAGGATAAACATATTTGGTTTTTTTGAGATACGGAAGCAATATTTTTGAATGATTGGCAAAGTCTTCGGTATAAGTGACAATCGTGTCCGACAAAGCAAGGGAAATCTTATTTGACTTATTTAACAGCCAATTGATGATCCGGTTGAAAAATCCCCGGGGTAAAACCACTTCGCAGTGATAGATGGCAATGACTTTTTTGCCGAAGATTTTTCCCAATAGCGCGGGAATAATGCCCTCAAATTGCGGCAGATTAATAATTACCACCTCATGTTTCCTAACTTCACAGTAACATTTCGTCAGCCAACCAAGAGAGACGAAGCCCTTGCTTATTTTAAGAAGCGGCTTGACGCGCACTACCCTGACTGTATTTATTTTCTCTTCAAAAGGAAGATTTTTTTCATGCTGAAAGCAGATCACTGATACCTGATGACTTCTTTCCGACAATGCTTCAGCCAGCCTTTTGACATACAAAGTCAATCCGGAAACATAAGGAGTGTAGTAGGTGATGGAAAAAATAACCTTCATTTTGTTTTTTTCGCAATCTCTTTCAGTGCGTGTTCCAGGTGTGGTGATTTATATGGATGCGGGTGTTTCCGGTCAATTAGGTTATAGATCCAATATATTTTTGTGGTATGCCGGCCGTGGAGGTAACTGACAATATCGAGGTTATCTTCTATAAAGTAATGTAGATCATACTCTTTGAGCATTTTTTCCTTGAAAAGATGAGGTTGCTCATCTTTTTTATTCAGGTTAACGGTTTTAAAAAATCTATTCAGCTTATGTTTCTCAAGCCACCGATACAGATGATCACCCAGAAAGCTGTATCGGGCGGTTATGAGGTGAGCTTCAATCACCTCTTTCTCCACCATCTCCCGAAAAAGACTTATCCCTTTGGCCGGAAAGATACTCGATTCATGACAAATGATCCAGAATAATTTCTGCCATGGTTGTTGGGGATACCAAAAATTCAGCTTTTTCACTCCGAGCAAGTTTTTTTTCACGTAAGTCAGGGGCGCCCGCACCAGCCGGAACGGGTTATAGGCGATCACGCCGTCAAAATCAAAACCAACCCTGATCTTTTTTTTCATGAGGAGATTATATCAGATCTTTTCAGCGAAAGAAAAACACTCTATAATAATAGAATTATGTCAGATGTTTCAGCTATTTTAATCTGGTGGCTGACGATTTTCGTCATTGGCGGTATTTTCACTCCAATCACTTTCTCCATTTTCCGCAGGTTCATCGACAAAGGCTATATTTTCTCCAAAATTATCGGCATCCTGTCTTCCTCATACCTTATCTGGCTTCTGGGCAGTTTCCATATCCTCCCCTTTTCCAAGATGACGATCATTGTCGTTTTGGTGGGATTTGCCCTCCTTAACTTGTTTCTAAGAAATAAAAACAGCCAGACAAAAATTCCCTGGCGGGCCATTATCCTCGAGGAATCTCTTTTCCTCCTGACGCTTTCTTTCTGGTCATACGTTCGAGCCAATGAACCTTCTATCCATTCTCTGGAAAAATATATGGACTTCGGTTTCGTCAACTCGATCCTTCGGACAAATTACTTCCCGCCCCTTGATATGTGGCTAACCAAATAGCCGGATTATACCGGCGGCTATTTCATCAATTACTATTATTACGGCCAATATATCAACGCTTTCTTAACTAAAATTGCCGGGATCGATGCGGCCGTCACCTATAATTTGATGATCGCTACCCTCTTCGCCTTTACCTTCACCCTGCCTTTCTCTATCGCTATGAATTTGTATTATTTTCTCCGGCTTCACTTATGGGAAAACCTGAAACTGAAATTGAAACATTTGAAAAATGTCCAGGAGATGCCTCTGAACTTCCGGGATAACCTGAAACTGCTTCTGGTTGGACTGTTAGCCGCTTTCGTGGTCTCCCTTGGCGGCAATTTACACACGATTTACGTCTTTACCAACGGTTACCCGAATGAAGATCCTGTCCCTTTCTGGAAAATAGAAGCTGGGTATCACCCGGAAAAGTACTGGTACCCCAACGCTACCCGCTTCATCCCCTTCACCATCCA
>JALHWS010000207.1 GCA_022866885.1 Candidatus Microgenomates bacterium
AGCCCGATTGTCTTTTTTAAAGAAGTCAAAAGCGAGCTGTCCAAAGTCGTCTGGCCGACCCGTCCGGAAGTGATCAAACTGACGGCCATCGTCATCGTCGTTTCGGTCGTCATCGGCCTTTACATCGGCGGACTGGACATGGTTATGACGAAATTGACGGATTTACTCATTAAAAAATAAATATATCACAGATGTAACGGATTATTACGGATAAAACTGATACGGATTCATTTTATCTGTATCTGTTAAATCCGTACCAATCTGTAAAATCCGTAATATTTTATGAAAGAAGAACCTAAAGAAGATAAAACAGACAATACTCAACAACCTGCGACTGACGATCAGAAATCAGTTGACAAAGGCCAATGGTTTGTCGTCCATACCTACTCCGGCCATGAGAACAAAGCGGCCGCCGCCCTCAAACAAAGAATTACCGCTATGAATTTGGGCGGAAAAATCTATGAGATTGTCGTGCCGACCAGAAATATCGTCCAGGTCCGCCATGGTAAAAAAGAAGAATCCAAAGAAAAAATTTTCCCGGGCTACATCCTAGTCCGAATGGATCTGGATGATGAAAGTTGGCTGGCAGTACGCACCACTCCAGGCGTAACCGCATTTGTGGGCATGGGACACAAACCGACACCTATATCAGACAGTGAAGTGAAAGCCATCATGCAGTTTATGAAGCTGGAAGCGCCGAAATTCAAGACTAAATTTTCTACAGGCGAGGCGGTAAAAATCATCGATGGCCCGTTTGCCGACTTTTTGGGATCAATCGACTCGGTGGACGAAACCCGCGGCAAGGTAAAAGTACTCGTCTCTATCTTCGGCCGCGAAACCCCGGTTGAGCTGGACTTTCTACAGATTGCGAAGCTATAATAACTTACGAGTTTAGTTTGCGGGTACGCGACGAAGAGTTGCAGCGCGATGATGATATGCAGCTTGAAAATAATCTAATGCATATACTGGATACCCTAATTGTTGATATTGTCCAATGATCAGCGGTACCGCTTCCCAAATATCATCTTGTCCGATCTCCCATAAATCATGGGGAAGCCTTTCTTTAAATTCAAGTAGTAATCCTGATTCATCCCACTCTTGTCTATAATCTGCTTCCCAACCCTCTAGAATTTTATCATAGATGCAGGCGGCTTGCCGATGAATCTCTCTGTAACGGTCTGGATCAGTTATTTTAAGATGAGCTCTTAATAATCTCTGCAAAGCAGGCTCCAGAATATATGATAATTGAGAATCACTCCAGTGTACTACTGGCTGGCTTCTGATCTCTCTGGTAGCAATAGAAGATAATGGCCCACTATATTCTGAAACATTAACCGGAATTATTTGACTTATTATTTCCGGACCAAATCTAGGAAGATTTGCCAATACATGGAGGGCCTTAATAACCCTTGATGAGGCTTTTTCCAAAACAACTCCGTCAACCACTTCATCTACTAATCTCTGCATCCATTCTATTTGGTGCGCCTGAAAAGACTCCACACTTAACTCTTCTCCTCTTTCAATCATCTCTTGCATATATCCTACTAATGCTGCTGTCAACACCGGATAACCACCCGTAATACCAAAAACCTCACCTGCATAAGCTTCCTCGATTCTTTGAAGTCTAAGCTGCTGATTAACCAAATCTGGGGAAAAAGACTCTAATCTATTTTTCGCAAAATGACGTCTTACTGCATATTCTTTCCACCTATTTTCCCATAAACCTGTTGTTACAAAACGACAGCCTGCTTGTAACATTAACGGCTCTATGATTTCTCTTTCTATCCCGTCCATCAAAGATGCAGGTATTGCATCAACATTGTCTAGCAATAAAACCACAGAAGTCTTTTGGCTCCTTGCTTTAATACAGCTGATGAAAGTATCAACTACTTTCGTTCGGAAAATTTGTTGATGTGTTTCTTCTTCTCTTTTTCCATATCTACCCGCAGATGCGTTTTCCACGTAATCAAGACATGCCTCATCAAATAAACTTAGATCTACTCCTTTTTCCTTTAATCCAGCGGCAAGACCCCATAAAACTGCCAACTCTGTTTTTATTTCAGTAACGTTTTTTATACCTTCACTTTCAAATAGTGTCTGTAAATCCATATACGCGTATGGTACTTCTCTATCATGACACTCCGCCGTAAATTCTGCCAAAAGCGTAGTTTTTCCCATCCCTACCAGTCCG
>JALHWS010000208.1 GCA_022866885.1 Candidatus Microgenomates bacterium
ACTGCGGATGGCCGATGATCTCCCGGATTGTCGGCGACATGACAAAGGCGCCGACTTTGTTTTGGATTGGGGCTATGGCCTCGCTTTTGAGTCTGGGGTGCATTTTGTCGTATTCGTTATACCAGAAATTCTGAATCATCTTGTCCTGGACTTTGGTCAGTATCCCATTGCGGAAATTTTGGTCAGACAGAAGGTCAGGCACCATCGTCAAAGTGGAGTTTGGATATTCCAGTAAGGTTAGAATGACATTTCTAAGGATATACTCAAGCCGCGGACCCCAGGAATAGGCATAAAGTTTGGAGAAAATGGAAACAATACCTGAAGCGATCAGTTCCTTGTGGACCGGATTTTTTACTTCGAGAGGATTGATCCAAAACGGATACTCTCGGTTAAAAGGCTCAAGGTAGACGACGTCGTTTATCCGGTAGGACGGGACGAAGTCGAGAAGAATATCCGAAAGATCTCCGTGCGGATCAACTATGGCCAGACCCTCTCTGTTTCTCATGTCATTGATAGCCATATTGGCAATCAGGGTAGTTTTACCGGTACCGGTTTTACCGATGATGTACATGTGTTTCCGGCGGTCGTTTTTCTTGATGCCGAAAGTGGTTGAAGCATTTCGAAAATCAGCTTTGGCGAAAAAGTTTATCCCGCTTTTTTCTTCTTCAGTCAAATCGCCCGCAACGGGGAGGTTTTGCGGCGGTTCACCGACGAGTGATCTGCCCCAGGAGATGTTTCTGATGCCGGCAAGTAACATTGTCGGCGGATGCCAGAGAGTCGCCAGTTCCATCGTATTTAGGATCTGGTTTCTGGGAAAATGGTTTTTCTCCCGTTTTTGAATTTTATTCAGGGTGACATTTTTCATGAATAATCTGGGTCTGCGTAAAAATAACCGGTTTCCTTCTCCCATGGCAAAAGCGCCAAAGGCGCCGGCCAGGTTAAAGAGAGTTGATTTAGCCGTCTGGTTGGTTTGGGAACCGATTAGGAGCCGGATATAGGTCCGGTAGCCGGTGGAATTGATTTTTTCCTCAATCAGCCTGGCATGGGGAAACTGTTTGGTGCGATCCGGCGCTTTTGACGTCGCATCAGGAACACCTCTGTTGACCATGTTTTCCACTTGAGACTGCCAGTTGAAATGCGGCGGCTCGATGACGATCTGGATCAGGCCGCTTTCGGTTTTCCCGAGTTTTGAAAGTACTCCGACGATAGAGGAGAGCGGGTCAAGTTCCTTAAATTCTTTATAGGTTTTTATCGGATAGTAAAATGGGGCGGCCAAAAGCAGATTGCCAAGTGCCAAAAAAGGGCTTTTGGTGATGTTTTTCAGGTAATCGGGTGATTCGGCCAGATGGATATGCGGGTATTGGGAGGTGATCTGGCTTTCGATGAAAGTGCGGAAAGATTTCGGGACGACGATATAAAAATGGATGGCCTGGTTGTAGCTGGCAATTTCAAAAGAAAGGGTACGGACCTTTATCCACAGCCTCTTCCAGTGGGGGATATGCCCGCCGGAGTAGAGGGCGGCAAAAACCTGGGCCATCGATTCGGAATTTTCCTCGCTGGTTTTCGGATTCCTGATCTCCAAGATTACTTTTTCCTCAGAAGCCATAATTAGAGTATAAAGAATTTATACAAAAGAATAAAGCCCTTTGACATCTACTTGCGAACTGCGGCTTTTCCTGCTATTCTAATTTCTGATGGACCAGCAGATACTTACGCAGTTGAAGATCAAAATGCAAAAAGCCCTTGCCGTCTTGCATGAGGATCTCGGGACGATCAGGACCGGCCGGGCGACTCCGGCTTTAGTCGAAAACGTGGTCATTTCCGCTTATGAGAATACTCAGCACCTGAAGCTGAAAGAAATGGCGACTATCACCACAGACGGGCCGCGGATGATCCTGGTCTCTCCTTTTGACCCCTCGGTTGTCCGGGATATCGAAAAAGGAATAAGTAGCGCTAACTTAGGTTTTTCCGCAAGCGTAGACAGTAATCTTATCAGGATAAACATTCCCGCTCTGACGGCGGAGCGGCGCGACGAATACATAAAGCTTGCCCATACGAAAATAGAAAACGGCCGGGTGATGGTCAGACAGATCCGTCACGAAGCGATGAATGAAGTCAAACGCCTTTTTGAAGCCAAGGAAATATCGGAAGACGACAAAAAAAGGCTGGAAAAAGAAATCCAGACACAAACTGACGAGATGATGGCGGAGATTGATGTAATGCGCGAGAAAAAGGAAAAAGAACTTTCGGAGATATAATTCCTTCTATGCTTTTGACTATTTTCACTTTTCTGTTAATCCTATCAGTCCTCATTATGGTCCATGAGCTTGGCCATTTCATTTCGGCCAAGAAATTAGGGATCAAAGTGGAAGAATTCGGTTTCGGTCTGCCGCCCAGAATTATCGGGATTAAAAAAGGCGAGACAATATATTCCATCAACTGGCTGCCAATCGGCGGTTTCGTCCGGCTTTTTGGTGAAGACAGGGAAGATGAAACAAAAAAGAGAAAAAAGAGAATAAATAAGAAAGCTTTTTACTCACGGCCGATCTGGCAAAGATCGCTGGTGTTGACCGCCGGCGTCACCATGAATTTCCTGCTGGCGGTTTTTATCATTTCCTTCCTTTTCACCCAGGGGGTGATGATGGCTACCGAGCGGATCCATATAGAGAAGGTTTTGCCGGACACTCCGGCGGCAGTGGTGGGGTTAAAAGAGAAAGACACCATAAAAGAATTAAGAATTCATCCGCCAGCTGGCGGATCAACATTCAAAATTACCAGCGGAGAGCAATTGATAAATACCACCCGGGAACACTTAGGCGAGGAAATTGTTTTGTTGGTGGACAGAGGCGGGCAGGAGTACAGTTTTCCGATTGTTCCGCGCAAAGACTATCCGAAAGATGAAGGCCCGATGGGGATAATGATTTCCAATTACGAGCTGGTTAAATATCCCATTTGGCAGGCACCAATTCTGGGCACCAAAGAGGCTTTTGTCATGTCCTACCGTTTGGCTAAAGGGATCGGGACGACCATCTGGAAAATGATTTCTTTCCAAAGTGTCAGCAAGGATGTGGCCGGGCCGGTAGGGATTGCCCAACTGACCGGCCAGGCAATCAAGTTCGGCCAGTATGCAGTTTTGGAATTAGTAGGGCTTCTTTCTTTAAATCTGGCGATTGTAAATATTTTACCTTTTCCGGCTCTTGACGGCGGTCGCTTGTTGTTTGTTTTGATCGAAGGGACTACCGGTAAGAAAATCCGGGCCAAATGGGAAAGGCTCATTCATCAGGCGGGTATGATCGTCCTTTTGGGGTTGATCGTTTTAGTGACGATCAATGATTTAGTCAGGATATTCGTAAAATAAATATGGCTGTTTTTGATAAAAAAAATATCATTAAAAAATCAGAAAATTTTTCCGAGTGGTATACAAATGTGATTTTGAAGTCAGAATTGGCTGATTACGCGCCGGTAAAAGGCTGTATGGTTATCCGGCCGTATGGTTTTGCTCTTTGGGAATCAATCCAAAGTTTTCTGGATAAACTGATAAAGGAAAAGGGTGTCAAAAACGCTTATTTCCCCATCTTTATCCCGGAAAAATTCCTGCAATTGGAAAAAGAGCACGTCAAAGGTTTTGCCCCAAATTTGGCGGTAGTAACCATTGCCGGAGGCGAAGAATTAAAAGAAAAATTAATCGTGCGGCCGACGTCAGAAACGGTGATGTATGCCATGTACAAGAAGTGGACTCAATCATGGCGAGATTTGCCAATATTGATTAACCAGTGGAATAATGTCGTTCGTTGGGAAAAAAGGACTTATCTTTTCATTCGGACAAGCGAATTTTTATGGCAGGAAGGTCATTGTGTTCATACAACTCATAAAGAAAATCTGGAGATGGTTAATTGGGCTCTTGGTGCGTATGAGAAAACTTACAATGACCTGATGGCTTTATACGGAATTCCCGGCGTAAAAAGTGAAGCGGAAAAATTTCCGGGAGGCAACCAAACCCTTTCCTATGAAATACTCATGCCGGATGGTAAAGCCCTCCAGAGTTGTACCTCCCATGATTTGGGCCAAAATTTTGCCAAGGCTTTTGACTGGACCGTTCTTGATAAGAACGGTCAAAAACTGTATCCGTGGCAAAACAGTTGGGGCTTATCAACCAGAAGTATCGGCGGATTGGTTATGGCTCATGGTGATGATCAGGGATTAGTACTTCCTCCGGCGATTGCGCCGGTTCAGATTGTGATCGTACCTATAACACAAAATCCTGCCATAATGAAATTTTGTGCAGATCTCCAAAAAGACCTGAAAATGGAAAATCTTCGGGTAGAAGTTGACGTGCGGGAGGAAAAATCAGCCGGCTGGAAATTTAATGAATGGGAATTGAAAGGTGTGCCCATCCGTCTTGAGATTGGGTCCAAAGAGATAGACAGCGGTGAATTAACGGTATTTAGGAGAGACGAAAAAAGTAAATCCAAAATTCCTCCGCCAGCTGGCGGATTGAATGTCAAAAAAATCATTAAAGATCTTTTAGAAGAAATACAGATAAATATGTTTAAAAGACATAAGAAATTTACGGAAGAAAATACACATGATGTAAGTTCTTATAACGAATTTAAAGAAATAATGGAGACAAAACGCGGTTTCATCAGGGCTTTCTGGTGCGAAGGCCCTGATTGTGAAAGAAAAATCAAGGAAGAAACCAAAGCTTCAACCCGCGTTTTGCCACAAGGGGCGAAAGAAGAGAAGGGGACTTGTATTTACTGTCAAAAACCAGCCTCTAACCGTTGGTTCTTCGCCCAAGCTTATTGAACAAACTCCTTGTTTCCAGCCGCTTTTCGATTTAAAATAAGACACATGAAAAAGACGATTGTTACCCACATGACGCCGGACGTTGATGCCGTTTCCTCCGTTTGGCTTCTGAAACGTTTTCTACCGGGTTGGGATGAGGCGGAAATTGCCTTTGTTCCGGCCGGAAAAACTCTAAATAATGAGCCGGTGGACAGCGATGACGACGTATTGCATGTCGATACTGGTTTAGGCCGGCTTGATCATCACCAGACAAATGAAGATACTTGCGCAGCCAGGCGAACGCTAGAATTTATATCACAAACTCAAAACTCAAAATTCAAATATCAAATCAAATCCAAAATTCAAAATGCAAATAACGCTAAAAGTAAATTCCCAGACGAGGCGTTGATTAGGTTAATCGACATTGTCAATGATATTGACCATTTCCGGGAAGTTTATTATCCCAATCCAGCGGCAGATTTTTATGATTTTTCCCTTATTTCCATGCTTGACGGCTTGAAGTTGATTTGTCCGGACGATAATCAAAAATTAATTGAATTCGGTTCGACGGCTTTGGACGGCATCTATAAATATTTCCAAAACAAAACCTGGGCGGAAAAAGAGTTAAAAGAGGAAGGAGTGGAGTTTAAGACGAAATGGGGAAAGGGGATTGGGGTGGAAACGGTTAATGATGAAGTAGTCAGGCTTGCCCAAAGACAGGGTTTTGTGGTGGCGGTCCGTAAAGACCCGAAAAAAGGATACCTGCGGATCAAAACCCTGCCCGAGTCACCGGCGGATTTGGCGGCGTGTTACAATATCTATAAGAAAAAAGATCCGGAGGCGACCTGGTACCTTCATCCAAGCCATAAAATGCTCTTGAACGGCTCGATGAAAAATCCCGATTGCCGGCCGACAAAACTGACATTGAGGGAGATTATTAAAGTGTTATCAAATTAGTCCAATTAGTCAAATTTATGGATCCTTGTATCTTCTGTATAATCATCAATGGAGAGATAGCATCAAAGATCTTCTATCAGGACGAGGATTTTATCGTCATTCACGACATCAGTCCCAAAGCACCGGTTCATGTCCTCTTGATGTCGGTTAAGCATATCGAATCACTCCAAAACGTAACTGAAGAAGACTCGGAATTCCTCGGAAAGATGATGATTACCGTAAATAAAATTGCCCGGAAGCTGGGAATTGCCGAAAGCGGTTATAAAGTAGTAATTAATAACGGTAAAGGTTCAGGGCAAATGGTTTTCCACCTGCATTTACATATTTTAGGAGGATGGAAAAAAGAAGCAGGATGGAAAGTTTGAAAAAATGACTTAACCCGAACAAATTTTTGGGAAAAATTTGAACGGGTAAAGGAGGTGTTTTTAATTTATTATGGTTTTTGTAAAGGCAGCTCCGGGGGATACTTCCGATTCGCTTATCCGCAAATTCACGCGGAAAGTGATAAACGAAGGTTTGCTTTTGGAGCTTAAAAGAAAAGAATTTTACCAGAAACCGGCCGAGATCCGCAAAGAAGCCAAAAAAGAGATCGAACGGCGCCAGAAAGCCAGCAAGCGCGCCAGGGCCAGGAGAAATAAACTGATCTGATATGGTAGATGTTTTGATAAAGACAGATTCCCATTATACTGTCAACCGTCATAAAATTCGCGACATCGTGAAGGATTTTTTGGCGGAAAAAAAGGTCAAAAGCCACGCCGAAGTGAGCATCTCAATCGTCGGTGACCGGATGATGAAGAAGTTAAACAAAAAATTCCGTAATCTCGATGAGACGACTGACGTTCTCTCTTTTCCGTTAAATGATGAAAAAAAAGGGTCCGATTATATAGACGCACCAGATGGTATCTTGCGATTGGGAGATATTATCATTTCCTACCCGCAGGTTATCGAGGAAGCGACGGAAGACAATGTGATGGTAGATGATAAAATAAACGAATTGGTGGTTCATGGGTTGTTGCATTTGATGGGACAACACCATGAATAAAAATTATGGTTTTATATCGTAAATATCGTCCGCAAAAGATCGCTGATTTGGATATTGAAGAAGTGCGGGAACGACTAATGCGCATTTTTTCTTCCGCCTATCTTCCTCATGCTTTTTTATTTTGCGGTCCTAAAGGAACGGGGAAGACATCCGCCGCTCGGATCGTGGCCAAAATACTTAATTGTGAGAAACGTGCAGATGGCAAAGGACAGAAAACAGAGAATAGAAAAATTGAACCGTGTAATATTTGTGATACATGCAGATCCATCACCGAAGGCAGACATATGGATATTCTCGAGATCGATGCCGCTTCCAATCGGGGAATTGAGGAAATCAGGGATCTTCGGGATAAAATCCGTCTGGCGCCGGTTTCGGCCAAATACAAAGTATACATCATCGATGAAGTTCACATGCTGACTCATGAAGCCTTTAACGCGCTTTTGAAAACCCTTGAAGAGCCTCCTTCCCACGCGGTTTTTATCTTAGCAACGACTGAAGAAGATAAGTTGCCGGAAACAATCGTTTCCAGATGCACCAGACTCACTTTTCACAAAGCCAGCCGGGAGGAGATTCTTCATTCGCTGAAAAGAGTAATTACCGGAGAAAAATTGTCTGTCTCTCCCGATATCCTGTCAGCCCTGACCCAAGCCGCTGACGGATCTTTCAGAGATGCCACGAAACTTCTGGAACAGATAATCAGTGAAAATATCACCACGCTTGAAAAAGTTCACGGAACCCTCGGAGTAAGCAATGTCAATAAAAATAATTTTCTGCTTCTTCTTAAACAGAAAAAGACCAAAGAAGCTTTAAAAGAGATAGAAGAGCTGAATATCAAAGGGAAAGATTTCAAATTGTTTATTACGGAAATATTGAACCTTCTTCATGAATTATTGCTTAACCAGTACGGTATCACCGTGAAAGATAATTTGAAAGATACTTCTTTGGATTTCACCACCAAAGAAATAAATAGCCTGATAAAGCTTTTTTCAAAAGTTTTCATCGAACTGCGGATGGCCAGCCGGCCGGAACTGCCCTTGGAAGTGGCGGTAGTCGAGTGGTGTGAATCATAATTATTAAGTCTCTTAAAGAAAGGAGAAATCATGTTTAATCCATTTAAAGGTCTCGGGGATTTAAAGAACATGCGTGATCAGGCGGTCAAGATGCAACAGGCCTTATCGGCCGAAACCGTAACGGTTGATAAAAACGGGGTAAAAGTGACTATGAGCGGTGACCAGAAAATCATTGAGCTGATTATCGACGGAGAAGACAACTGGCGCGTCCGCGAAGCGATCGCCGAAACGATCAAGAAATCGCAGGAAATAGCCGCCAAAAAACTGACGGAAATGAGCGGAGGACTACAGGGACTGTTGGGAGGAGGAAAATAGAATATTCCTTATGATTCTCGTTACCGGAACACTAGCTTACGATCAGATTATGGATTTTCCCGGAAAATTTTGCGACAGCATCATGCCGGATAAAATCCACATGCTGAATGTCTCTTTTCTGGTTGATAACCTACGCAAAGGTTTCGGGGGTACGGCTGGCAACATTGCCTACACTTTATCCCTTTTAGGGATTAAGTGTGCGGTAATGGGTATCGTCGGGCCTGATTTTGCCGCCTATCAAAAATTTTTGAAGGCAAATGAAGTGGATACTTCTTATGTGCGGATTGTTAATAATCTGTATACATCACAAGCCTTCGGGATTACCGATAACGGAGACAACCAGATTTGGGGTTTCTACGGCGGAGCAGATATGATGTCTGACTCTCTTTCGGTAAATGATGTTCAGGAAAAAATCGATTTCGGAATAATCGGGCCGCATAATCCCCGGGCGATGCTGAAATTTGCCGGAGAATATAAAAAAAAGAAAATTCCCTATCTTTTTGACCCCGGGATGGAGTTGCCTCATCTGACGGGAGACAATCTGAAGGAGGCTTTTACCGGAGCTCGGATCATTATCGGTAATGATTATGAAATAAAACTGATGGAGAAAAAGACAGGCATAACCCCTCTTTCAAAATTATCCAAACAGCGCAAAATTGTCATCACAACTACGGGAGAAGAAGGCTCTGTAGTTTTCGAAAAAGAGAAAGAGATAAGGATTAGTCCGGCAAAAGCGCGTAATTGTTCCGATCCCACCGGCGCCGGAGATGCTTACCGGGCAGGATTTTTAGCCGGATATTTACGCAAGTTTCCTCTCAAAACCTGCGGGCAACTGGGTTCAATCGCCTCCGCCTATACGGTGGAATTATACGGTACGACTACCCATAATTTTTCGGTGAAAGATTTTGAAAGAAGATATAAGGAGAATTACGGAGAGGAAATCAGATTATAAATATTTATCGTGATGTCATTGCGAGTCCCCGTTATAAGCGGGACGCGGCAATCTCGGATGGGATTGTCCCGCCTCAGCGGGATCCCGCCTGATGGCGGTGACTTCTTCGCCAGCTGGCGGACTTGGGATCGCAATGACAATCTAAACAAAATTATAAATATGGAAAATAAATCTTTTGATGTTGCTGATCTAGCCAAAGCTTCTGATGGCCGCAAAAAGATTGAGTGGGCGGCCCGTTCAATGCAGGTGCTGACACTGATAAAAAAAAGGTTTGAGAAAGAAAAACCCCTGAAAGGCATCAGGCTTGGCGCCTGTCTTCATGTAACCGCCGAAACCGCCAATCTGATGCTGACGCTTGCGGCCGGCGGAGCTGATCTTTCTCTTTGCGCCAGCAATCCCTTATCCACCCAAGACGACGTGGCCGCCTCTTTGGTAAAAGATTTCGACGTTTCAGTTTACGCCATCAAAGGCGAAGATAATCAGACTTATTACCGGCATCTGGAGAAGGTATTGGATTTCAAACCGAACATCACTATGGATGACGGAGCTGATCTTGTGAGTTTACTTCATAAAAATTATAAATTTGTAATACATGATTCAAGATTCATGATTCAAGATTCAAAAAGTGGAAAATGGGAGTTTTTTGGATCTTCGGAGGAGACGACCACCGGAATTATCAGATTGAAAGCGATGGAAAAAGCGAGCGCTTTGAAAATCCCGGTCTTTGCCGTCAATGACAGCGATACCAAGCATCTTTTTGACAACCGGTATGGGACGGGACAGTCTACTCTTGATGGGATCATGAGAGCGACCAACCTGCTTTTGGCCGGTAAAAATTTCGTGGTCTGCGGTTACGGATGGTGCGGTCGGGGACTGGCCAGCCGGGCCAGGGGATTGGGAGCACAGGTGATTATTACCGAAGTTGATCCGGTGAAAGCCCTGGAAGCGCTGATGGACGGTTATCAGGTGATGAGTATGGATGAAGCCGCTAAAGTCGGGGATATTTTTGTGACGGTGACCGGAGACAAACACGCGATCGATATTACCCACATAAAGAAAATGAAAGACGGCGTCATTTTGGCCAATTCCGGCCATTTCAATGTCGAGATCGCCATTGACAAATTAGCCCAACTAGCCAAATCCAAGAGAAAAATAAGACCTTTTGTCGAGGAATATATTATCCCTCAAACCCCTCATACCCCCCATAACCCTCAAATGAAAAAGATCTATGTCTTAGGCGAAGGACGACTCATCAATCTGACGGCGGCTGAAGGCCATCCGGCGGAAGTGATGGATATGAGCTTTGCCAATCAAGCATTCTCTGCTGAATTTTTTGTCAAAAACAAAGGCAAATTGGAGGCAAAAATCTACCGGATTTCCCCGGAAATGGATAAAGAGATCGCCAGGTTAAAGCTAAAAAGCCTGGGGATTGGGATAGATACTTTAACTTCTGAACAGGAAAAATACCTCGCCAGTTGGAAAGAAGGGACCTGAAATTTCAATCAGAGATATGGATGGTTTTTTGGTCGTGAATCGTACCCAAGGCTGTTAGGGGTGAGGCTGAAGAAAACTCTTTTGGAGTTAAGCCGTATACATGAAGATCAATCGGGAAACCGACACTGTTTCGATAAAGCAGTTTTTCTCTTTCGTCTTCATCAAATTTTGCAAAATCATCCGACAGGATCAATAAATCCACATCACTGTCTTTTCTGGCTTTTCCGCTTGCGTATGAGCCAAAAACTATTGCTTTTGAAACAGCGATATTTTTTTCAAGTCTTCTGATGTAAGAAATTAACGCTGGTTTAATATTTTCAAAACCCATAAATATATCTCCTTTCCTTAGTTTCTTCTTTCATATATTTTAATAAGTATACCACAAATTTTTTCAGTGATTCTTCCGGACTTAATACGAATAGATTAAGTCCAAAAGAACCATCCCAAAAGCCACTGCCAAAGCAAAACAAAAAACCAAATTCGCCTATAAAAGCGAATCGCATAAAGCAACTGACACTAGAAGTGTCAGCCTGATTTTAAGTTTTACTTATAAGCAGAGCTTATAAGGACAAAATGGTTCTCCCGCGCAGGGAGGACTTGTTTCGCCGTAAAGACGAAACAGTTTCCCTCCTGCAGGCGGAGATCCGGTAGGCCAAACTTCAGCCAAATTCACGGATCTCCACCAGACTCACGGATTCACTCACGGAGCAACCGGCGTATGGGTCGGTTACGGCTCCGGACATGGCGGAAGATCGTCGCAGCGCCCTGGCGGGCAGCAGGTCGGCTGGGAATCCTGCATGACGATCGGGAGGTTGAGTCTGTATCTCGGCCGCGGCGGCTCGACGACCTGCGTTGTCACTGCGACGATTCCCGTCGCCCCCTCGAGAGTCGTAACCTGCACCACGTTGGTCAGCGGCCCGACATAGCCCATCTCGGCCGTGACGACGACTGTCTTGATCCACACATCGTTCGGAGTTAGGTCGGTCAGTGACCAATTCAGGTCGCCAGTTGGCGTGACGTTCGCGGGCAGCGTATCGGTAACCACGCCGTTCAAGGTGGTGTTGCCCGTGTTGGTGATGCGGAGGGTGTAGGTCAACGGCGCTCCAGCCTGAACCGGGTCGGGACTGGCCTCCAACGTAACCTTCATGACTGGCCACTCCGTCTTGAGCGTGAAAGTCACCATGTTATCCGCCGGTTGGATTTCACTGGCGCCTTCCGGCCAGATTTCCATAGAGTTGCCGTTAAGCACCGGTGTGGTTATATACGCTTGGCAAACCACATACCAGACCATCGTCATTCCTGATTCATATACGGGAGTAGGAAATTTCGTCTCCCCCCCGCATATGCCTGATTGAAAAGAATAGGTAATCCAACCGCTAGCGGGATCTGGTCCCTTATTCCCTTCGGCCTCTATCAACACTAACTGATTTCCGGTGTAATTGAGTTTCAAAGCTGGTGTTGAAATAACACTGACCCAAAAATCAGCCTGGACCGGTGGCGGAACCACCTCAGTCACCGTCATTACGACGGGGACTTCAACCATTGGCCTGATCGGGTCATTCGAGCCGATCTTGATCGTTGTACTGTAGGTGCCGGTCATCAGCCCCTGCGGGTTAAACTGTACCTCAATCGTCTGTTGCCCCTGCGTCTGCGTGGC
>JALHWS010000209.1 GCA_022866885.1 Candidatus Microgenomates bacterium
AAAGAAAAAGGTAAAATCATTCTAAAGACTATTCCAAAAAAAGAGAGCAAGATATTTGCCACAATTCCTGATGACCAAGCACAATTTGAACAATTGATCACGGGTTACGCCACTGCTTATCAAGAATTCGTGAACGCTTTGTATACGCACCGAAAAGATAAGACAAAAGCTCCAGAGGAAAAAACCGTCCTCCTGCAATACCACCCTATTGAACCAATACAAACAAAACCACCACCTGCTGTTGAAAAACAGAAAGTATCCGATGACCCACGCCCTCTGGCAGAAAGAGCCCTGACTGATCCAACTGGACAGAATCTGACCGGTTTTGGCCGGTGGCTGTCTTACCTTAATCCCTGTTCTTACCGATTTTATCCCGATAATATTACCTCCCATCTATCATTGCATCCTGAGGCTGTAAAAAATCCTCTTTCCAGCGCTTTTTCTCTCACTGACCACCTTTTTGGGGAAGAAGGTCGTTGGTCTACCACCACCGATAATGTTTGGGAAATTCCATACAGACAAATACCACCAGATCTGATCAGTTTAGGCATTACGGAAAATGAATTGGTAGTCATGAAAAATGCTATTAACAATACTGCTCAAGCATTAAATGTACAATTTAAAGACCCAAAGATCCTCGCTCGAATCAGTAAAGAAATTGCTGCTGCCAGTCTGTTGTTGTACCGCCGGTTAACTACACTACAGCCAGTTGCATCTTATGACCCGGCCGTTGACCAGGCAATGCTTGTTTACACCGAGTGTCTGGCCGAATCAGCTTCTGTAACTCCTGGAACAAAACCGATCGAACCTACGGGCGGTTGGGGTAGTTTTTATACAGATACCAACTTGCTTCGTCTGCACGCCCAAACAGCCGCCGCCGGTTGGCTCATTAACAAGTGGATCGGTATACGGGTAAGGGATCTTGTTAGTGAATTTTACTCCGGATATCCGGCTGGTTTAAGAACAAATACGATTGCAGGGATTATAAACAAAATTGATTTAAGCAATGTTTTGGGCCCTCCTTACACTGCCATTGGACAGCTGGCTAGAAGTCAACTCAATACTTTCCTGACAATGTCAGCATCTGATTACTATGAGCAACATCCCATCAAAATTCTTCGGAGGGTTGTTAGGCAACATGAAAACGATGATGATATAAAAACGTTGTGTGCGGAAGATTTCTCTTCAGTCAAATTTATGACTCTTCCTCCCCTTCCTCAAGTTGCTCCTGCTGAACCTTCTCGACCGAAAGTTGTTGCTCCAGTACAAGTTACACCTCTAGAGGCAAAAGATAAATCAGGAAAGAGAATATCCAAACCTAAACCACCCCCACTACCAGCTCCTGCACAAAAAGCAGCTAAGGTTACCACTTTTCAACAAACCGTAACTTGGTTAACAGAACGTGCTGTCATATCTGGCCCCCCAACTCAAGAAAGACGCCCTGAACACATAGAAGCACCGGCTTCTGTTGAAGGAACGGATGATGCTCATGTTGAATTGGTAATTCCTTCTGATCTGGGACCGATAGGTATAGGCGGTTATTTGAGCGTAGAAAAACCGGCGGATCACTCTATCTATTACGTCCCAATATATGATCTTGCTTTATTGGCCACCCAAGCAAAATATTCCCAAAGAGATCGCACCTATACGATGAACATGATGCAAGTCAGACATCCCTCAGAAATGGATCATTTTTACAATTTTCAAATACAGCTATCTGATACCAAACTTAAAACATTTCTAATAAAGACGTTTAGAACACTTGCTGTCTCTTTCAAAGGACAAGAGGTTATAACTTTATTAGGTCTTCCGTCGGAAGACCAAACCTTAACTGCCCAAGAAGAATCTATCACTCTACTACAATTAATCAACTTTTGTAGAGAAGAGTACATAACTAGTCCACCTTTTTCTGTAGTAGAAACAGCTCCTTTTCATCAGTCAAGCCTTCTAGTCTTCTGTTTGGCGGAAGGACCAGATACTTTAATCACCGAAGAAATAATCAGACAAGTCCAAGAAAAGGCGAGAGAGAAATCAAACCACTTCCACTCACAAGGTTGGGGGATAATTCCATATGATAGAACAAGTATTGTCAGAGAAATCCGCAGGACTCTCTTTGAAGCATATACTGTTGGTCGCAAACTTGATCCAAGAGTAGACAGGGAACCTGTTTTGATTGATCCTCGACAAATCAATATCGTCGCTGAGCTTTACAACCCTTAAAGATTTGATCTTAATCTTCTATCGGCAAAGTGACGATGACGTGGGTTCTTGGGCCATTGATGGTAAGATTACTTTCTAAACAACTTTTTCCTCCCAATGCTTCGGCCGCTTTTCGTACGAGAAAAAGACCGAAACCTGAACCTTCTTGTGTGGTATTTGAACCTCTTTGTCCCTTTTCCCATACCCTACTCTGTTCTTCGTAAGGTACCAAGAGACCGTCGTTGGAAACAACGATTATCAGTTCGCCAATCTGATTTAACCGCCAAAAATTTACATGGATATATTTATCGCTGTACCGATAGGCATTGCGAAAAAGATTTTCCAGGATTATTCTAAGCAGACCGGGATCAGATTTAAATCGTAATCTTCTAACGTAATCAGTCACTTCATCCCAGCCGGAAACTAAAACTGCTTTCCAGTTAAATTGATCTTTTGATTCTTCTACAATCCGCCAAAAATCAAGTGGTTCATCTCCATCTCTCCTTTGATAGGCTTGTTCTGTCAGTTGTACCTGCAAAAAGGGAAAGACGTCTACGACTTTGGCGATTTTAACTCTCAACGAAGGAATTTCTGTCCTGAGAAGAAACGGAATATCAGAAGGAAGATAATTTTTTGGATCGACAAATCTGCCTATCGTTTCAGCACTTTTAACCATTTCGCCTACTACCCAACCCGCCAGTTCTCTTCTTTCCATGGCGGCCAGTCTACTTTTTAGTTGACCTGAAACTTCCGCTCTTAAACCAATCGTTTTAACCAATTTATCAGTCAGCAAAACGGTATGCGGATGGCGCAACTGCGGATCCGAATTATGGGTAAATAGTTGGCCGGCAAGAGCGGTTCGAAAATGAAAAATATCTGAAAGAGTAGTTATGCAATCTGAAGCGCTTTCTAACTTTTTAAATTTTATCGGATTTTCTATTGCCAGCATTTTGCCTACTCCTGCAATAAAAGCAAGCGGTTGGATCATCTCGTGTCTGATAAGACGGATGTCATTATACAAACCGGGGTCGTAAATTTTCATTCTTTCTAACAGTCTAGCTTTATCTAAAAAATACTCAGCCGCTGATAATGTTGCTGCTTTTTCAAGTTTTAATTCCACATTCTCCTTTAAAAATGGATGAGTTTTGGATTGGGCCTCAATATTCATAACGGAAGGGTATTATAACGGAATATAGAGGATAGCTACAAGTTTTCGTGAATATTAATATATATTAATAATCGAGTATCTTTAGATTGATATAGGAATATGTTCTGCCCCCGTCCCTACAGGGCGGAATTGGAGATATTTTGTGGCTTCGGCTTGGTATAACTCGGCATATTTTTCAATGTAGTGGTTAATCTTTTTCTTCGGGTCTGGAATCTTATCCATTTCGTCATAAATCCCTGGAATTGGAGCGACCAATTTATCGGCAATGGCCACCGCACCCATGACGACGGAACTGGCACTTAGACTGGCATGCGAATCACCTATGCGGATTGGCACTCCCAATTTAGCTAATTTATAACTAATATCATCGGTTATTTGGTTTAGGGGCACAGCTAAATCCCCAACTTCCAAATCAGACATCGGCATGGTAATAATCTGATGTTTCTGCGCCACTGCCATCAAATCCACTCCGTCGTCGCCTATCTTATCAACTTGGAGACAGGCTAAACTGATTAAAGGATGATCTTGATCTTCCTTCATCGCCCACCCAACTGCAGTCTGGATATTTTTATGACCAAGATCTCTGGCTTCTTCTTCACTGCGACCGTATTTCATAATCTGCCCTGCTTGAACAATCACTTCTATCTTGGCTTCCGTTAATTTAGTTACCAACTTCTCAAATCTTGACAGATCATCGATTTCATTGCCGCCAAGAACGACTTTAGACACTAACTTTTTTTTATGCAGGTCGATGATT
>JALHWS010000210.1 GCA_022866885.1 Candidatus Microgenomates bacterium
AACATCTATCTGGGAGTACGGGAAACTGTAGGCGTGGGTGATAGAACTGGTTGATTGCATTGAAAATCTCTTGGTTGTGTCAAAAGTGTATGCATAAAAGATCCAAGATAATAGTTTTGCTGTTTGCCGTTTTTATCTATATTGATGCCAAAGGCGGAAACAGTCCTTTTTTTATTGCCGTTGAGATCGGAGAAAAAGTACTGTCTGGCAGCCGCTTGGATATCTTTCCAATACATCGTAAACCCATGGTTTTTATTGGTAAAAGGCAGGTCCGGTCTGTTGATATTGGCTAAAGTTCCTCCCAGATAGATGTTCTCAGGCAAATCACTATTTAAGGATCTGTATTTTTCCAGCCAGAAATCTATCAGAATCGGTTGGTCTCCTTTATTGTAATCATATCCCCAGCCCCAACCGGCATTACAGTCTATTCCGTCAAGATATCCTGTCGGCGGGATATCCGCTTCCGGTCCGCCATGGGCTCCTATATCTGATGCTGAGCCGTCCGGATCAAAAAGACCCGGATCACCGGTATTGATGGCCGGAGAGCCTGACTGCAGTCGGAAGTTTCCGGTTGCCGGATCGAAGAATTTCGGATCGGTATCTATTATATTTGTTGAATCCAAACTTACCCCTGAACTACATCCTACTTCATTATCCCAACATAAATTATAAGAAATAACTAAAGTTGATTCTGGATTTTGGTTGCCAGTGACCCAAATACCATAACCATCACTACCATATGTTTTTATTGATTTCGCAAAAATATTATTTTTAATATATTGTTCTCTTTTTGCATAAGGGTTCAGAAGTATCCCTGCTGATTGATTATTGTAAAATACATTGTTGTAAACATATACTATACCAGTACCAGAAATAACTGTTGGATTATGTATTAAGCCGGTATCAGGAGGATTATTAAATATAATATTATTTTTTATTATTATTTGTGAATCGGTGTATGAATAGCCATTATAATCAATTGGTGGAAACTTCATTTGTGATAAACGATTAAAGGTTATGTTAACCTTTCCTTTCCCTTGTACTCTAATTCCTCCACCTTGACTATGTATAGAAAGATTACTTACTGTAATTACTTTGCTTCCATCGATTAGGGTACCATCGATATAAATTGCATAAGATCCATTCCCTATCTGGTTAATAATTGTTTGCTCACCTTCACCCCAAAACTCTAGCGACTTATTTTTATCAATCATTATTGGCCCATTATGTGTATATGTACCATTCTTTATAAGTATTTTCCCACCATCAGGTACCGCATCTATTGCCAACTGTATTCCGTCTCCGCCGATATAGTTACATCCTCCCGCTCCGGCCGTGCCGCTTGCACAAACAGTGAGGGTAGCGGGAGTTTGGGCAGATGCCGGTTTGACCGGTCTGCTAATAAAGAGAAGACAGGCAGAAATAAGAAAAACAGCAGAAACCGTGATATAAGAAAATATCTTTTTCACGTTATAATTCCAGACTACAGACCATTTATTTACCTGTCAATATAGAGTATACCAGTCGAAGAGGATGACTTATTATAAATGACTATTTTTCCGCCAGATCTCGAAGTCCTGAAGATCGACTTTGCCGTCTCTGTTAAAATCAGCAGTATCCGGTGCCGGACAGCCGTTAGCAATAAATCTCGCCCCGGTCAGGAAATCTGATTTCCAGATAGTGTAATCGGCATCGTCAATCACTCCATTGCAGTCCGCGTCACCTCGGTCTTTCTTCGCGCAACGGGAGCAGGTTTCATCCGGAGTAGGGGAAGGAGTCATAGTGATATTTACCGGTATCGTTGGTGTCGGTGTGACAGAGATGTTTGTATTGGTTGGAGTTGGTGTGAGAGTGATTGATCCGGATGGTGTTGGAGTGACAGTTGGCAATTGATTAAGACAATCACAGGTATATTTGGCAGTACAGGAAGCAAATTTTGGTGCGCAGTGGTCGTCTACCACCGCCCAAAGGTCACATTGGCAATATGGGGTTGGCGTCGGCGTCCTGGTTGGTGTAAGAGTAGGCGTCTTGGTTGGAGTAGGCGTATTTGTACTACTCGGAGTTGGTGTAAGAGTAGGCGTCTTGGTTGGAGTAGGCGTATTTGTACTACTTGGTGTTGGCGTACTTGTGACGGTCGGTGTCCTGGTTGGCGTAAGCGTTACTGTTACTGTAGGCGTCGGCGTCCTGGTTGGTGTAAGAGTAGGCGTCTTGGTTGGAGTAGGCGTATTTGTACTACTCGGAGTTGGTGTAAGAGTAGGCGTCTGAACCGAACCGCAAGTATAAAGGATACAGGAAGTGCCTCCGCAGGGAGGCGACTTGCCTATACAGTCATTTGCGCCTGAACATAAACAACTGACAGTCGGCGTCGGCGTTCTCGTAGCCGTCGGTGCGCTCGTAACCGTCGGCGTCAGGGTGGGAGGAATTGGAGTATTTGTAGGAGCAATTACTGTAATAGTCCCCATGACATCTGTCCGATTACAGCAATTATAAGCACCATCACCGTCATATAACATACAAGTGCTTTGAAAACTTCCGGGTGGTCCCCAAACTTGACATTTCCATTTTTTTGTCGTTCCGGTAAAACCCATATCCATACAACCGCCATATCCTTGAGGTGGATTGGTGCCCGTGAACATACAACTACTTACCGCGGTAGTCCCGTAGTTGCAATAAGAATATATATAGTTTTGACTACCAGCTGTCACTGTAACCGGATCAACATAACCGTTGACTAAGTTCGGACACATCTGGGTCGGAATAGGAGTGGGTGGCTTTTGAGTACACCAGCAATTAGTCCATTGTACTGTTCTACCGCCACAATCATCAGTTCCGGCAAATACTTTATAATTTATCAACTTATCACAGTTTCCACCTACATCTCCACATTCTGCACACAATTGACATGAACCAGAATCGTGCCAAATATCTGCGTAGTTTCCGTTTGAGGCGTTGCTGTCTGTACCGATGGTCACGCATTTGTCTGCGCCTCTGCAAACCGTTGAACAGGAGTTTCCGGTATGATTATTTGGTTCGACGTACCTCACTGAACATCGGCAATTAGTCCAGCTGGCTGTTCTACCTGAACAGATATTGCCCTGTTGATAGGGCATAACAAAATTGCATTGTGCAGGTAACGAGGAGCCGGTTTCATAATTGTCACAGCCCTGAGTTTCTTCTTTTCTGTCTACCCAATGCCTCATATAATACTGGTTTGTCGCTTCCGGATTTGTACCGACACCGAGACAATGCTGTTGAACGCCTCCGACCGGATTTCCCTGACAAACCTGCTCGCAGGTTAGACCAGTACCATCGTTTGGATAAGTATTAACGGCCAATACAGTGCTTTTTTGGGGAAAAATCAGCGGGGAGAATAAAAACAGCCACAAAAAAACCACTAAGAAAGAAAACAAACGCTTTCTCATTAACTTCAGAATAGCAAATATGCAACTATTGTCAATGCAGTAAACCCCCGCACCCCTGCGCTTTCCGAAATCCCTGTGAGGCGGCTTCCTCTTCAGTGCAAAACCATTGGTTATTGACAATTTGTACAAAAGATTGTACAAATGATACTATATGGATACGATTGCCATTTCCGATTTCCGGTCCAATTTACCAAGCCTGATCAATCAGGTCAGCGAATACATGAAGCGCTTCGTCATTTCCGTGTCCGGCAAGCCCAAAGCAGTGGTCATGAGTTTGGAGGAACTGGAATCTTTGGAAGAGACAGCGGAAATCCTTTCTGATCCTATAGCTTATAAAAAGATAAGAATAGGAGAGAAGCAGGCAAAACTTAAAAAGGGAATACTCTTGAAAAACCTCAAGATCTGATCACTATGTCTTATCAGGTTCATCTTACTACCCAAGCCCTAAAAGATCTTGGAGAAATCCCAAAAGTGGAAAAAAACAAAATCAAAAGAAAATTATTCTTACTGGAGAAAGAAATAAGGATTGGAAAGAAATTGGAAGGTAAACTCAGCAATTTCTTTTCCTTAAAAGCTTGGCCATACCGGATAATTTACCTTATTGATAAAAAGAATGAAGCTTGGGTAACGCATATCATGCACAGAAAAGAAGTTTACAAGAAGTTAAGAAAATAAATTGATGAACATCAAGCGTTACCGATGTACCCTACCAGAACATAATGTGATAAACTCTATTGTAGATTTATTGAGATTTATGTGATGTTAAAAGTAGTATTAATTTATATATTGATGTATTAATATGAAATTTGCCATCGAACCAAAAACAGACGGGAAATTTCCCAAGATCATCACTGATGATCCGCACTCTCTTGCTTTTCAACTCCGGTGTATCGTCAGACAAGCCATAAAAGAAGTTTTGGGGGAAACGGGCAAAAATGTCCCTTTTTCCGCTATTTTTATCGAACATCCTATAAATAAAGGTTATGGGGACTATTCCTCCAATATTGCCATGATCATGGCTAAAAGACTGAAAATGAAGCCAATGGAGTTGGCAGAGAAGCTAAAACGAAAAATAGATGAATATATAGGACAAGATCAAACAATAGCAGTTAAGGCTGATAGTTTTGTACCTTCGGATCTGTCCATTTCTCCAAAAAGTATCCTGGAGAATGTATCAGTTGCAGGCTGTGGCTTCTTAAATCTAGGTATGGCTACCCCATGCCTTATCAGTCAGATGGAGAGAGTGCTAGAAATGAAATATCCGGTCATAACAAGCCAAATGAGGGATCGGAAAATCGCCGTTGAATATACAGATCCCAACCCTTTTAAGGAATTCCATCTCGGGCACATGTATTCCAACTTCATCGGCGAGGCTATCGCCAGGCTATTTGAAGCCTGCGGGGCGACCGTCTGGCGGGGAGATTTTTACGGGGACGTGGGAATGCATATCGCTAAAAGCGTTTATGGGCTTTTAGCGAAGTTCAAAGATCAAAGTTCAAAGATCAAAAATTTACAAGGAAAAGAATATATTGACGAGTTAAAACAATATGTCAGCAAGCTTGGGAAATTGCCGATATCTCAGAGGCAGAAGCTGTTAGGCGAGGGTTATGCCTTGGGGACGATTAAATACGAAGAAGATAAACAGGTTCAGGAAGAGGTTAAGGAGATTAACTCCCTTATATATGTGGCCGCGCAGGAGATCCTCAAGAAAGATAAAGGCTGGCAGCCGATTATCGACTATAAACAGTATGTTCATGGGAAAGAAGGCCGTCTGGAGGAGGTCAGGGAGGTCTACGGGGCAGGTTTGAAGTGGAGCCTGGAGTATTTTGAGACGATCTACAAAAGGCTGGGG
>JALHWS010000020.1 GCA_022866885.1 Candidatus Microgenomates bacterium
CAATTCCTCTCTCATCAATGCCGGAGTGACATTACCCTCTGTCCTTTACGATATCGATGGGAACTCCCGACCTCAACCTCAAGGTTCTAGTTACGATATAGGTGCCGATGAATACGTCGGCACGGTTCTTCCAACCAATACACCTGGACCGCAAGCTAATATCACAGTTTGCCAAACAGGAGGATGCAATTTCACAACAATTCAGGCCGCTGTCAATGCGGCGGTTCCCGGCAGCATCATCGAAGTTTACAACGGGGTATATTACGAATCAGTGACCATGAATGTCAGCGGCGCCGCATCCGGCTGGATCACTCTTCGGGCAAGATCCGGAGATGCAGTTTGGATTGACGGAAGCACGGCAATAACAGTAACTTCAAATATTAATTTGGGGAGCAGGTCATATTGGAAAATTATCGGGATAAAAGGCAGATATGCAGCTAAGGGGTCAGCCTTGGCAAGTTATGGCGCGGCTGACGGAATCACTGTCGGAGTTGGCGGACACCACATTGTGATTCAAGACACAGAAATTAAAGAGCCCAACGCCGACGGAATTAATTTAAGAGGCAATAATTATGAAATCCAGATCATTAATAACGAAATTTACGACATGCGAAAGGCAAATCCAAATTGGGAAGGTGACGGTCACGCGGTGCACGTGACACAAGTAAACGTGGCGGCAAGTCATGACATTTTGGTTAAAGGTAATTTTGTCCATGATGCTCACGGAAAAGCTTGTCTTGGTCTAGCTGATTTTTCTTCTTTGAACGCTCCTCATCCGACAAATATAATTTTTGAATATAACAAAGTTCAGGATTGTACCAATGGAATAAAAATTAATGCCGATGGAATATTCAGATATAATCTCGTTGTAGATACCGGAAAATATACCACCGGGTTTGAAAAACCGTATAGCGGCTTCCAGGCGTTTACCCATGATGATGCCAACAATGTCACGAACGCAGAAATTTACAATAATACTGTGGTGGGATTTGACAACTCCTATGGTTTTATGATGACCGGCTCTTCTAGAAATCAGACGATTAAAATTTTTCAAAATAATATCGCCTATAATCCCAAATATTATTATGTCAATTCCAACATGACTAATTTCACGAGCCCCGGCTATAACCTTTATTACGGTAAAGGCAATTCTGCTTTTGTCAACTTCATTTCCGAGCTTACTTCAATTTTTGCCGATCCTCAGTTTAACAATGCAGCCGCCAATGATTACGCTTTACAATCATCAACAAGTCCGGCAAAAGATAAAGGCGTGCTTGTTTATACAGGTCAACCATATAGTGGGACTGCCCCTGACATCGGCGCCTATGAATATCAATCAGGCGGTTCGGTCACCGTCACCCCCTCCTCAACTCCTTCATCTCCCACCAGAACACCAACTCCCCCGTCATGTCCTTTGAAATCCTCTGGCGATTTCAACTGCGACGGGAAAATAAATGAGAGCGATCTGAATTCCCTTTTAGGTAAATGGATGACGGATGAAAATGATATCACCGGAGACGGGAAAATAAATGAGAGTGATTTGAATAAATTGCTGGGGAATTGGAAGACATTATGAAAAAATATTTTAGCATACTGATTATTGCTCTGTTATTTTTTTTCATATTTTTTACCCAGGAAATTCAGGCGCAAACAAACTGCGAAACCAGGGCTACCTGGTTGAATACCAATTCCTTTAGTTATGAAAGCCGCAGGAAAACAACTCTTCCGGAACTATTAAATGCTCATATCAATACTGTCTTTTTGTCTGCTTGGCCTCTAAATGGCAATTATGGCCGGGGCTCACAAGAAAGTTTCGAAACCATGCTTAATCAACTGGTATCTAATAATATTAGTGTTCATGTATGGATCGACAATCGATTCCGAAGGTTCCTTAACGATGGTACTAATCAAGTCGATTTTACTAATCCGACTGAACAAGATACGCAGGCCCAATGGGCGGCAGATTGGATTAAAACGTATCCTCAACTGGACGGGGTACATTTTGATTACATCCGTTATGCTCCCAACGATGCAGACACAATTAATATGAATGGCAGAATGGATGGAGTGACCGCCACTATTATCAAAACCCGAAATGCCATTAATGCTATTAATCCGCAGAAAAAATTCACGGCTGCGGTTTTTAAGCTCTACCCATCTTGGGAAGAATCTTACCGCGATCCGCCGTCTTGGTCAAAAGGCGATGTTCCCAAATGGTTTAAAGATTGGTATACCAGCCACCCGGATGAAAGCACTAATATTTATCGGCACGTGGCTTCTGCCACTACACCGCCGTTTTATTATGTGGCGGTTCCGAATTTTTTCCTTGTTCAGCAGGACCCGATTGAGTGGCTCAAGCAAGACATGGATGGCATTTC
>JALHWS010000021.1 GCA_022866885.1 Candidatus Microgenomates bacterium
ACGAGATATCCGCTTCATGTTTAGTAATAGTACAATATCATAAAATTTATTAAAACTCAATGAAACTAAGCATCGGGATTGGAAGGTCGCTACCCTACCTTTTGAAATAACCTGTTATCTCCCCAAGGCTAAAAAGGAAAGAATTATTTTAAACAGAGATTTATCTGGAAGAATCTTAAGAGCCGAAGTACCAATTTACGCCCAATTTGATTCATGATTCTTTATACGAATTTACTGCACAACCTATTAGAGCATATTTATGAAACAGGAGTCAAAGGAATATTTCTAGCGATTAATTGAGCCATAGCAGCTCTTATCGGAGATTCAATACTAAATAATGTCCTATCATTCTTTATGTCAGGTATGGATCTTGTAACCTTTACAAATCCTACATTTGACAGATCCCAAAGATTACCATCGTGCCATAGCTCATTATCAGTATCATCAACTAGCACTTTTGGGGAATTGCTTTTTATTCTCAAAGGGTGTTTCGCAGCATCATTAGGTCTTAATTTCAATCTGGGTAATGATTCCGGAGGTGGTATTTCCTTTTCATAATATTCATTATCTATTCCATCTTTACCACTAGCTAAACAAAATAATCTAGCAAAATCATGATTCGCTTCCATCACAGAATTTACAATATGTGTATCTGCGGTTGATAGTAAAGCGATATTATAGTCTCTTCCCAGATCTGCAAGCAACTCATTTGCACCTGGTCTTAAAACTACTAAGTGACTTTTATCCGAAGTCAACCAATTTTGTACACCTTCTCTATTAAAAAAAGCACAAAGAGTATCAGTTGGATCATCCAGCAAACCTAACAAGGTTTCTTCCATATCAAAAACTACCCAAGGTTTCGTTGTATCTACTTCTTTCCATAGCATCCTGTTTTCTTCAGTGACATGTTCTTCTTTATTTTGCTCATCTCTCATAACCTAATTATATCATTAACATTATTTTTACTTATCACCTCTTACTTTTCATCTGAAAAGACACTTGATATAATACACTTCAATATGAAACTGTCTATCGGGAATGGAAGGAGGCAACCATACCTTTTGAAATTACCGTTTTAATCCCCAAAGCGAAAAAAGCGAGAATTATTGCTGAACGCGATATTTCCGGAAGAATCCTAAAAGCCGAAGTGCCAGCTTATTTTTAAATTTCTGTCTCAGATAAACACCTATAACAAGTTAAATAAATATAAGATTACAAAAATTTGTTCTTATATTATACTAAATCTCATTATGCTAAAAACATGTGAAAATCCAATATGGCTTCATTATGTACAATGTTATATGCCTGCAACATTATATAGCGCTCATGATGCTAAAGGTTATCTTTTAACTCCAGATGAAGTAGTCACGTTTCAAAGAAATGGAGGAGGAGCTTTACCTGGAAAGAACGTAATCACACGCGATTATGTGAATGATTCTGGTACGTTTATTGAAGCAGAGAGTGATGCGGAGAAAGTACTAGAAAAACATGGATTAACAAAAGAAGTAGGCACAAGAAGACTCCTGTGGTAATTAATAGTTAAGATTATTTATTTGTATTTGTATTTGGGGACGGTTCTCTTTTAGCCGTACTTTTCGTAAAAAATAGACTACTAACTGAATTTTTTAAATTCCTTCTGAAATTTTTGTTATAATACTCATCATTATGAAAATTTCGATTGGGATTGTAGGCTTGCCTAACGTTGGTAAATCGACGCTGTTTAATGCCATTTTGAAGAAACAAGTGGCCAATGTCGCCAATTACCCTTTCTGCACCATAGAGCCCAATGTAGGGGTCGTGGAAGTGCCGGATATCAGGCTTCCCGTGTTGGCTAAAATCGTCAAAACGGAAAAAATCGTCCCGGCTGTCGTGGAATTTTTCGATATTGCCGGTCTGGTCAAAGGCGCTTCTCAAGGTGAAGGCCTGGGCAACAAATTCCTCTCCCATATACGGGAAGTGGCTACCATCGTCCATGTCGTCCGGCTTTTTGAAGACGGCGAGATTATCCACGTCGGAAATATAAACAATCCTTTCGATGACATAAAAATTATCGAGTCGGAACTGATTCTGGCAGATCTGGAAACTCTCTCTAAGCAGAAAGAACCGCGGATGAACGCCACCAAAGAGGAAATTTTCACATATCAAACAGTCCAGATTTTGAAAAAAGAAATGGATCGCGG
>JALHWS010000211.1 GCA_022866885.1 Candidatus Microgenomates bacterium
CTATTACAGTCATATTCCGCAAATTATAATCGTCTCCTCATACAATTTACTGATTAAACCCTTATTATCACTTTTCTCTTTACCCTTTACCCTTTACGCTTATTACAACTGGACTAAATATCTTCTCCTTTGCTTTTTTCCCATCCCGGTTTTTCTTGCTCTTCGACTCGTCGGTTTCTCGACCGTCTTGGCTGCCCTTAGCGCTTTCTTTGCCAGCCATTTATCAACAGATGGCCTTTACGGCATCGACCCGCCAAGTTTCCTCTGGCGCGGATACGGACTGACGAGTCAACTTTACGCCATGATCTTCATGCCTTTGGCGTTGGCATTTATGTATAGAGCGATGAGAAAAATCACTCCTTCTTATTCACAATCAGACTTATTTCTTGCTTCCTTATTCCTCTGTCTTACAACCGCCGGACATCTCGGAATGGGAATTATCACTTTTATCTCCACCGTCCCTTTTGTTTTTCTTGATTTAGATAAAACTCATCTTACAGAAAGACTAAAAAAAGCAGTAATGATATATATTTTTGCCCTCCTTCCCCTCGTCTATTGGATAATACCAATGCTTTTGAAACTGAATTACCACATCGTCTCCTTCTGGGATCCGATCTGGAAATTTAATTCCTACGGCTGGTACGAGGTTGTCCAGCAATTCTTGCAGGGAGAAATCTTCGACTGGCAAAGATTACCAATAATTACAGTACTGGTCGTGATTGGCTTTTTCGCCCTTCTTCTCAACACCCGCCTTTTCCCTTTCGCTCTCCTCTTCGCCTTCTGGTTTTTGATGTACTTCGGCCGGACGACCTGGGGAAATCTCCTTGACCTGATCCCGGGCATGAAAGACTTTCACCAACACCGTTTCATTGTGGGAATACACATAGCGGCTCTTTTTCTGATTCCGGCAGGGTTAGAGTATCTATTACAGTTATTAAATAAAATTATTACTTTCGTGAAGCATGGCAAAATTTTCGTAGATCGCATTTTGAGCGAGAGAAGTAGAGTTTCATGGAGGGAAGAACACGTCGTCTCGAGCGAGTTGCGGATCAAGAAAATTTTGTCTGCGAACGAAAGTACATCAGAAAAACTGATTTTTTACGTTTTCTCCATTATTCTTATCTCTATTTTCATCTATTTCACTGCTAAACAAACAAACAATTACGCTTCTTTCAATAACCGCTGGATCGGTGAAGCCAATATTGCTTATCAATATGATCAGAAGAATTTTCAGGACTTGGTGGTCTTTCTCAAATCTCAACCAAACGGCCGGATCTATGCCGGCCGGCCCGGCAACTGGGGCAAACAACTTAAGTTGGGTTCAACGCAATTGTATATGCTTTTAGGTATTCACGATTACGACATGAGCCAGTTTCTGCCTGAAACCTGGTCCATGCTTTCGGAAAACGAGCAGGATTTCGATGAACGGGTGGCCGAAGATTATAACCTTCTCAATATCCGCTATATTATTGCCGATAGTAACCACGACTTTACCCAAAAAGCCAAAGAAATTAAACAATTTGGCCCGTTCAAACTCTTTGAAGTCCCGACCTCGGGCTGGTTTGATGTCGTCAACTCACCGATGTTTGTTCAGTCGGACAAAACCAACTTCATCAATATCGTCAATTTGTGGCACCGTTCATACCCGAGACGTTGGAATATGTATCCTTTAATCTCTGTGGAAAAGAAACCAGCCATCCCGCAGGGATTGGAAAGAGTGATAAAAATGAAGGATGAAGTGACATATAATGTCATCCTGAATTCATTTCAGGATCCCAATAAGATCCCGAAACAAGTTCGGGATGACAATAAATCTTTAAACATTTTCTCCGACTTCCCTTTCGTCTTCCCCGAAGCGACTGTCTCCGGCCGGATCAAGCGGGAAAAAATCGAGAAACAGACTTATTCCGCCACCGTGGAAGTGCCGGACAACTGTAAATCCTGCATGGTCATGTTTAAAATGAGCTATCACCCCGACTGGCAAGTGAAAGTGGACGGACAAAGCACGGAAAAATATGCCGTCTTCCCTTTCTATCTGGCCGCGCAAGTCACACCCGGAGAGCATACGGTGGAATTTACCTACCAGCCGAACAGACTGAAAACAATCCTTTTGGTAATGGAAGTAATACTATTAATTCTTCTTGTATTTCGAAATAAGATATTCCAATATAAATAGCAAAACCCCCAAATTTCTTCGGGGGTTTTGGGTTTTTATAAACTTAAAAACAAAGTTTATGCTCGGTTTTGTCTTTGTTCACTGTAGCAAGTTCGGCAAAGTACGCCTGTTCCTTTTCTGGGAACAAATGGTACTTCGTCTTCTTTACCGCAGCGTTCACAAGTGATTTTAGTCATTGTGCGAGCAGTCATCCGTTGGGCTTTTTTGGCCTGACGGCAGTCAGCACAGCGAAACGGTGGATTATCAAAACCTTTCTGTTTATAAAAATCCTGTTCACCGGCTGTCCAAACAAACTGTTTGCCGCACTCTTTACAGACTAATGTCTGATCTTGAGATGTAGATTGCATCCTGGAATTCACCCCCTTTTTTTACCCGTTCAAATTTCTCCTAGAAATTTGTTCGGGTGAACTGGTCCTTTTGATTCCAGGATGCCTAGGTTAAACCCGAGGTTACCCGTGGAACTATTTAGAGACCTAAACTAGGGGGAAGTATACCCTACCCTGTCAACAAAAGCAAATTACACGATATAATGCGCGCCGAGGCTCTTTTTTC
>JALHWS010000212.1 GCA_022866885.1 Candidatus Microgenomates bacterium
CATGACTATATAAAAGAATACGGCGGGGCTGAGAGAGATCTCGAAGCCCTCCATGAGATATGGCCGAAAGCGCCTGTTTTTACGACTGTCTATCTACCACAGTATTTAGGTCCGCATAGCTACCGCTTCACCAACTGGGATATCAGGACATCGTCTCTTCAAAATCTGCCTTTGGTGGAAAAACTGTTAAGCCCAATCAGGGTGCTGACACCGACCATATTTTCCGCCTGGGACTTTAGCATTTATGACGTGGTGATTGTTTCCGCCACCGGCGCCTATTTTCCGAATATGATCAGTAAAGGCAAAGCTGTGCATGTCTGTTATTGTCATACTCCACCCCGATATCTTTACGGATATCCAACCGCCAGAAACTGGAAAAAGCATTGGTGGGGAAGGACAATGGGGACACTTATTAACCATAAATTATTGGAAGTGGATTTTCTGGCCAGCCAAAGGCCGGATTATTATCTTGCCAATTCTGAAGAAACCAAAAGAAGGATAGAGAAGTTTTATAGACGGGAAGCGGAAGTGATATACCCGCCGGTAGAAATAAATCCAAAATCCAAAATTCAAATGACAAATCAAACTCAAAACTCAAAATCCAAAAAAGAAAAAATCTATTATTTAACTGGGGGGAGGTTAGCACGGGCGAAGCACATAGATTTGGCGATAAGAGCCTGCAACCGTTTGAAGCTGCCGGTGAAAGTCTTCGGCAAGCCTTTTGCCGATTACGGGGAGGAACTCCGGAAAATTGCCGGCAAGACAGTTGAATTTTTGGGCGAAGTCAGTGATGAGAAATTATCTGAGTTGTACCAAGGCGCTAAAGCTCTTATTTACCCGTCTGAAGCGGAGGATTTCGGCATCATGCCGGTTGAGGCGATGGCCGCGGGTATCCCTGTGATTGCCTATAATGACGGTGGCGTCAAAGAAACAGTAATTAATGGGAAGACCGGGGTGTTATTTGACGAGTTAACTCCTGCGGCGATCATTTCCGCGATCAAACAGTTAGAAAAATTGTCGATTGATCCGAAAGATTGTATTGATCAGGCGGAGAAGTTTGGGAAAGAGAGGTTTAAAAGGGAAATAATTAGTTTTATTAAATCCAAAATTCAAAACTCAAATATCAAATCAAGCTCAAAACTCAAAATTCAAAACAACTATAATCATTTAGTCATTTGAATTTGATTTGTCATTTGAATTTTGTAATTTGAATTTTTATTCATATGCCTGAACTACCGGAAGTCGAGACTATCAGATTACAGTTAAACAGCTTGATTATCGGTCAAGTCATCAAGGATATCCAAATCCTCAAGGCCAAGTCATTTATTGGCGATAAGAAGTTAGTAATTGGTAAAAAGATCGTAGGGATCAGAAGGTTTGCCAAGATGCTGGTGATTGACCTGTCAAACGGGCTTTCCCTGGTCGTTCATTTGAAGATGAGCGGACAACTGGTTTATAGAACAAATAACCCTGCCTTGCCGGCAGGCAGGAAAAAACAAATAACAAAGAACAAAGAAATAGATCCTTTGTTACAGACGTTACCCAATAAACATACGCGGGTGATTTTCGAGTTTCAATCAGGTGACAATCTCTTTTTCAATGATATGAGGATTTTTGGGTGGATGAGAATAATAAACTCAAAACTCAAAAATCAAAAATCAAATCAAATTCAAAATTCAAAATCTAAAATTCCATATTTAGAAGAAATTATAGATAAATTAGGACCCGAACCTTTTAAAGATTTAACGTTAGAGAAATTCAACGAGATATTAAAATCCTCCAAAAAGCCGGTTAAGCTGGTGCTTCTGGACCAGGAGAAAATCGCCGGAGCGGGGAATATCTATGCCAATGAGGCCTTATTCTCGGCAAAAATCCACCCGAAGACTCCGGCCAACCGGTTATCGAAGGAGGAAACAGAGTTGTTATATGATAAGTTACTTAAGGTACTCAAGGAGGGGATAAAATACGGCGGAGCTTCGGAGGATAATTACCGGGATGCCTACGGCCATAAAGGCACTTTCCATGAGTATTTCC
>JALHWS010000213.1 GCA_022866885.1 Candidatus Microgenomates bacterium
ATCTTTTACTTAGCATACCGCCGATAGAAAGGTTCTCCCGGACAGTCAGTTTTGGAAATATCTGCTCTTCCTGGGGTACAAAAGCCAACCCTCTTGCAGAAGCCTGGAAAGGAGTAAAACCTGAAATATTCTCCTCTTTGAAGTAGATTTCTCCGGTTTTAAGATGTATTACCTTTGCAATTGTCTTCATCAGGGTACTTTTGCCCGCACCATTAGCGCCAAGTATGGCGAAAATCTCATTCCCGACTTCAAAATCAAGGCCTTGCAGTATGGTCACATCACCATATCCGCTTCTGATATCCTTTACTTTAAGCATCGCTTTCCCCCATATATTTTTTGACAACTGTTTTGTTTTTCCTTACTTCATCAGGAGGCCCCTGGATAAGTATCTCTCCTTCTGCCATAAAGTAGACATTCTCAGAAACCCCCCATATAAGATCCAGATCATGTTCCACAATCAGTATTGACATCCCTTCTTCTACAGTCTTTTTCCTCATCAGGGTGATGACCAGATCGGTCTGGTCCTGGGGCAAACCTGTAGTCGGTTCGTCCATAAGAAGAAATTTCGGCTTGAGCAAAAGACAACGGACAACATCCAGAAGCTTTTTTTCGCCGGCGGAAAGTGCATGCCCGTCCGGGTTTTCAAAATGGAAGTAATCCAGGTATTTTTCTATTTCCTGCTGCGCAGCTTTCCTTAATTTTTTTTCACTGAAAATACTGTAGAATCTTTCATATTTAGGGATTGCTAGAGAAAGAAGCAATGAGTCTCTTATGGTAAGACTCTGAAAATCCTGGATGATCTGGTTTGTCCTTACCATTCCAAGTCTTGCAATCTCATCAAAGCTTTTTTTTGATATATCCGTTTCTTTTCCGTTTGGATAATAAAAAACCTGTCCGGTGTCCATCTTTAACTTATGGGTTATAAGGTTAATCAAAGTAGTTTTGCCTGCTCCATTAGGGCCTATTAGTCCTTCGATTCCATGTGTGCCTAAAGTCAGGTCTTTTACGTCAACTACCTTTCTTCCCCCGAATCTTTTAATTATATTTTTTAGGTGAAGTTTTTTCTCCTGCAATTTTTAACCTTCCTTTTTTTCAAATTTACTTATAGTTTTAATACTTTTACTTCTTTTTTTATTTCCAAGTATTCCCGAAGGCCTAAACATTAAAACAAGAACAAGAACAAGTCCGTATAGAAAGTATTTGGCATTATAAAGTATAACAGCATTTTGCTGTGGAATCGGGACTACTGTTTCTAAAACAAGATCAAATAGCCCAACAGTAGCCAGTATCCCTATAACCCCACCAAATATTTTTTTTCTTGCTCCCAAAATCAGTGCTATCCAGATAATAAAAGTAACATCCGCGCCCAGGTATTTTGGAAACATAAAGTTGTATATAGGTGCAGCCAATGCTCCAAAAAATCCTGTCAGTGCAGATGTGAATGTAAAGAAAATAAGCTTCTGGCGAAAAGTTGGCTTACCCAAACTTTGTGCAAGAGGCTCATTATCCTGGATACTGAGCAGCAGTCTGCCGTATGGAGATTTGTGAACTTTACTTGCATAAAAAATTAAAGCAGCTGTGAATAAAAGAACTATCAAGAAATAAACAAACTTAGTGTATATTCCAAAATCAAATGGAAAAGCTATGGGACCAATCCCTAAAACTCCGTTAGTCAGCCATTTTTCTGTTATTATCAAGACTTCTATAATAACAAGGAAAGCAAGAGTTGCCACTAAAACCGACTGGTCATCAAGATTGAGGATGATACGGCCCAGAGCCAGGGAAATAATACCCGTTAAAACAGTTGCCAGTATTACTGCAAGTACAAACGGAATATTAAGCTTCAAATTAAGCAATGTAAATGCATACATCCCAAAACCCCAAAAACCTGAAAGTCCAAAGTTTGTTATACCTGTAACTCCAAACTGCAGGTGTAAAATGGTCGCAAGAGCTATAAATATTAAAAGGAGCGAGAACATATACATAAAATAACCAGAAAGTATTTGTCCCATTTTTCTATACCGCTACCTTTCTGAATTTTAGAAATATAATAAAGATTATCAACAACGCCACTTCTCCGTATGCTGGTTTTGTTACAAGTGTCACAGCTGTGGTTATTATGCCAATACTTGCCCCTGCAAGCAAAGCTC
>JALHWS010000022.1 GCA_022866885.1 Candidatus Microgenomates bacterium
AAATTGTCTCAAAGTCATGTCGCCGACAAGATGAAATTCAAAACTGGAAATATTTCTTGGGACAGGATGTTGTTCCATAAATATAAAGATCTAAATAGCCTAATTTGTCTCATTAGAGGATAGAATGTGAAAAAAAGTCTTGCAACTAATGCATTTGTATACAAACTATTACTTAACAGGATAAGATTTCCGTGAAAAAGACAAACACAAGATAAAACCTTTATCTTGACAGGGATTTTCCTACATGGTTTACTTAGGATAATGCCCAGTGGATTATTTAATTTTTCCCGTTATTTCAAAAAAGACGGTCAGCCTGCTGATCCTAACCAGCCGGCTAACGTACCATTGGGTCCTCCGATAGCATCTTATCAACCACCTCAACAAACAGGTACCGTCACCCCGACTCCTTATTCGGGTATCGGCAATCCGCCGCAAACGCCAGTCCAAACACAAACACCGGGACAAACACTGTCTCCATCCGCCTCCACCCCGGCTTCCCCTTCACCTACCCCAACCAATAGTCCCGGGACCGGTTCGACAATGGCAATTGACATGAACAAAAGAGTCGGGATGGATGTTCTTTCACGTTTGACACAGCGGACTAACCAATCACTCATGGCTGCCGTTTCCAAAGCCAAAGAACTGAAACTACAGTATGTGGATACGGAACACGTGCTTTGGGGGCTTTTGCACGACAGTACGGTTTATCAACTGATTTCCGAATGTAAGGCCGTCCCGGCCGAAATACAAAAAAATTTGGAGACGGATTTTAAGCCCGGTGACAATACTTCAGCGCCCCATTTTTCTCCCCGGGTCAAAAGAGTTTTAGAGTTGGCCCTCTCTTCAGCCCGTTCTTTAGGTTATGAGTTTATTTCTCCGGAACATGTCCTTTTGGCACTGTCTCATGAAGGAGAGGGAGTGGCAGCCAGGACTTTGGCGAAATTCGGTTTAACCACCGAAATCTTAAACCAAAAAATTACCGGCCACAAAGAAACGGAAAAAGAAGAGGAACAGAAAAAAGCCACCACTCTCGAGCAATATACGGAAGACTTGACAGCCAAAGCCGCCGCCGGCGCTTTGGATCCGGTGGTTGGCCGCAGTTGGGAAATTGAGCGGATTATCCATATCCTTTCAAGAAGAACCAAAAACAATCCGGTCTTAATCGGTGATGCCGGTGTGGGAAAGACTGCCATTGTTGAAGGATTAGCCCTTCGGATTGCTCATGGTGATGTTCCTGAAACTTTGCTCCATAAAAAAATCCTTTCATTGGATCTCATGTCTTTAATTGCCGGAGCCAAACACCGGGGTGATTTTGAAGAGCGGTTGAAGAACCTGATCAAAGAAGTCAAAGCTTCAAGCGGTGCCATTATCCTTTTTATTGATGAGTTACATAATATGGTCGGCGCGGGAAGCGGCGGTGAAGGGACGATGGACGCTTCCAACATCCTCAAACCTTCCCTGGCGCGGGGAGAATTGCAAACCATAGGGACAACGACGGTTACCGAATACCGTAAGTATATTGAGAAAGATCCGGCGCTTGAGCGGCGTTTCCAACCAGTGCAAGTGGCTGAACCGACCGCTGAAGTGGCTGTAGAAATGCTTCGGGCTATCAGGGATAAATATGAAGCCTTTCACCGGGTGAAAATTACCGACGATTCTATTGACGCGGCAGTGAAACTTTCCCAGCGTTATATCGGCGACCGTTTTCTTCCCGATAAAGCCGTTGATTTGATTGATGAGGGAGCTGCTTCCGTCCGTTTGCCGGCTATTTCCCTACCGGAAGACATCAAAAGCAGCGAGGATCGGCTGAAAAAAATGCAGAGTGAAAAGCAGGACGCGGAAAAAACCGGCGATAAAATCCGCACTGATAATTTAACGAGAGAAACAGAGGAACTGGAACACGGACTGAAAGAGCTGAAAGAGCAATATCAGGTAAAAAAATCAACCACCACCAATATTGTCACTCCGGAGATTATTGCCGAAATCGTTTCCCGTTGGACCAATATTCCCATCAGCCGGTTGACGGAAAGCGAGTCGACCAAACTGATTGATCTGGAAAACATTATCCATAAAAGATTGATCAATCAGGAAGAAGCGGTTTCTGCCGTAGCGGAAGCGGTTCGCCGCGGTCGGGCGGGACTCAAGTCCAACAAACGGCCGATCGGCAGTTTCATCTTCCTCGGTCCCACCGGTGTCGGTAAAACAGAATTGGCCAAGACAATCGCCGAGATCCTTTTCGGGACGGAAGAAATGATTATCAGACTGGATATGACCGAGTACATGGAAAAACACGAAGTGGCCAAACTGATCGGCGCGCCGCCGGGTTATGTCGGGTATGAGGAAGGCGGGCAGTTGACGGAGGCGGTTCGCCGTCATCCTTACGCGGTGGTCCTTTTTGACGAGATTGAAAAAGCCCATCCGGATGTTTTTAACATCCTTATCCAGCTTCTTGATGACGGCCGCCTGACGGATAACAAAGGCCATACGATTTCCTTCAAAAACACGATCGTTATCTGTACTTCAAACTTGGGTAGCGGGATTATACAGGAAGAGTTGCTCAGGCAAAATTCAAATGACAAAATTCAAATGACAAATCAAATTCAAAATTCCCACCTTGCCGGCGGGCAGGCAAAACTTCAAAAAATTCAAACTTATGTGGTGTCGCCGACGGGAAGAGAGATCGTGACGGTTGGAGACAAATATTGGGAAAAAGATCCACAAAGCGGCAAATGGCTGGAAAAACCTTTGACTGATTATTTTGCCGGTTCAAAAGTAGTGGAGGGTAATCCGGAATTTCCCACGGACGGTTTCGACACTCACCTGATCTCCTCAGACGGTTCAGAAACAATTACTTCGAGCGACCGTTTATGGTTTCGGACTTCTACCACCGTTAAAGAATGGACAGTCAAACCGATTTTATTACAAATAAAAGATCAAACAGTGATAAACGCTTTACCCGACCGGCCGGCAGAACAATTGCCAACCGCAAAAGTGGAAACTCATGCCATTTCTCCAACCAATATAGAGGTCATTTCCTTGGGTAACCGTTTCTGGAAACGGGAGAATCTCCAGAGTAAAAACTGGGTGACCGGAACGCTGGCGGAATATTTTACCGACGGGAAGATCGTTCCTACGGACGGAGTAAAAAGCAAAAGCGGTAATTTGATCAAAAGTGAAGCGGGTACCGCCGATCAATTGCCAATGGAGAAATGGGAAATCCATCTTTTTAAACCCACCGGAGAAGAAATCATTGTCAGCGGCGACAAATATTACTCGAGAAAAAATTCGACAGATAACCAGTGGCAGATGGGTGAGTTAAAAATCCTTCTTCCGGCTTTACCGGTGGTTGTCCAACCTAAAACAGGCAGTCAACCGGAAGCGGAAAAGAGCGGTTTTGCCAATTTAGTGAAAAGACTAATGGAAGAACTGCGTAAGTTTTTCCGTCCGGAGCTTCTCAACCGTTTTGATGAAATTGTCGTTTTCCAGCCGCTTACCCGCAAACACTTAAGCGCCATCGTTGATATCCAGATGAAAAGCCTGACCAAAATGCTGAACGAACAGGGCATCGGCGCTAAAATTTCCGAAACAGCCAGGGAATTTATCGGCGAAACCGGTTACGACCCGGTTTTTGGTGCCAGGCCCCTTAGACGGACGATCCAAAGATTGTTGGAAAATCCGATTTCTTCATTATTGATCAAAGGCGAAGTAAAGGAAGGCGATACGGTTTTGGTGGATTTTGACGGCAAGGAGTTGACTTTCAAAGTAGAGAAATTGGAGAAGAAAAAGCCGGAAGAACAGGCTGTTGCCGGTCAGGCGACGGTTAAGCCGGGAGAGGTTAAACCAACTGATGGTAAACCGGCAGAGGTAAAGACAGCGTGAGAATTGCCGCAGAAACCGGTTGTGCCGGGACAAGCGCCAGTCACACAACCAGTCGCAGATAAAACTG
>JALHWS010000023.1 GCA_022866885.1 Candidatus Microgenomates bacterium
GATGATTTTACCGGCATAAGCTAGATACTCCTCTTCTGAATATTCTTTAAAATCACGGTCCTGCCTGATAGTCCAAACGGCTCCAAGTTCCGGTAAGTTATTGGCTTCAGGCAAGGTAGACAACTTCTGATTAACTTCATTAATTACAGTAAATATCTCTTCCTCACTAATCAATGCTTCTTGTCCAATCGGTTGATATGCAATAGGCGCTACGGCCATCCAGATCTGGTCGCGCCCTTTTGCTTTTTTGGCAATCCTATGCTCATAGACAAAGGCTTCTACAATGGCGGCAAAAACCTTTCTTCTCTCCTCCCTAACTTCTGCCGCTTGAAGAAGCGACCTGATTTCACCGGTAGCAAGCCTGCGGAAAAAAGGCTTTGGAACAACTCCTATCACTCCAAGTTGTTCCCCACGCCAGTCAATTTTCACTTTATCGGCCAAACCAAACTTAACCGCGATTTTGTGAAGAGCATGAATAGAAGAAGATTCTATGAAACAAAGCGGGTTAACAATCCCTTTTTTGGAATTGCCATCTGTGGCGCTATTGGATAGCCTTTGGATGGCCTTGATTTTAGCAATATTGCGGTAATAATATTCTCTTTCCGGGATTATCGCAGTATCAGGGCGCCATTGACTAAGATAGTTCAACCATTCATCAAAATCCCCTCTGGATATATTCAAGTACTCGCTGGCAACGAAATCGACGACCGACTTTCCTGGAAATTTCAAATCGCCAATGGTCAATAGTCCCTGTTTGAATTGTCTATCTAACTCGTCCTCATCGGTAACATATAAACCCTTCATAATCTCGGCTTTATGCTGGTTTAAATAATTCTGAGTATCAACGCAGTTCGGATTAGCAATGGCACAGATTTCCTTATATAAATTTTGTACCCGAAGGGGGATGTCGTCAGGGTCGCAAAAATAGGATAAGGTATCACTAACGCGCAAAACCATCCCCAGATGGTCAACCGGATCATCAAGATGAATGTCTTTTAAATCCAGGAAATTGAATTCCGTAAGATTGGCCATCCGCTTAATCTTCTCGATTCTCTCCATCGGCCAAACAACGTTAGGAGCCAAAAAGGGTATCAAATCTCCGATTTTATCCACTCCGTCTCGGCAATGGGGAAAATATTTTTCTCCTCCCCAGGTGTATTGGTTTTTATCAGACTGTGTCCGCAACCAACCAATATCGTGAAAGAGAGTGGCGTAAAGCAGGTCTTCGATATCTTCCAAATAATAATTCGGGTGTTTAGTTAAAAATCCGGGAAGCATCTTGACAACCATATCTATATCTGTATAGATATGATGCCAGTTATGATCAAAAAGGTCGTTTGGCTCAAAAACATATTTTTCGCCTAAAGGACCACCTTGTTCATAAATTTCTTTCACGGTACGACAACTACGTAAAAACCTTTCACTGATGCTTAACCAGTCACTTCCTTCTCTAGATTTTACATGTTCGAGTCCCAATCCAAGCGTATTGATATGGGCGACTAATTCGCTTTCCAATTCCGGCATCGCTATTTGCCGTAATGCCTGGCTTTCCGGGCGAACTCGCTGCCGCACCCGGCCGGTGGACAAAGCGGCCAGATGGTATAAAAGTTCGGCAGAGGTGATATCTTTTCGAATTGGAGTATAATTCGTGCGAGCCACATTAACCGTAAATTTTTCCCTCCGCTCGGAAACAAGCCGGTGAAATGCGGCCGCGTCAACAGCCAAAACCCTTGTTCCTTCTGTCAAGGTAGCCGTCCCATTCCGCTCTTTTTCTCCCAAAAGCGAAGCCTCGCCAAAAACCGCGCCCTTAAATAGCGTAACCGTGTCGGAGGGTGTTTCGCTTATATCTGACAAAATCACTTTTCCATCAACTACCACGTAAAATTTCCCGTTTACTTTATCAAGTTTTCTAAAAAGCTTTCCTGAAGTTTGAGCAACTTCCTCCACCATGGGAGTTTTTTGATCATAAGAAAATTTTCTTGCCTGTAAATTTTCCATTGCTTCCAGAAAACCGTCATTTAAATAGTATTGGGCAAAAGGATTGGGATCGGCACATATAGTCTCGTGGGTTTCCGGAAATTCTGGCGCAAGTAATTCCGAATAAGCGTTGAGACTACGCAGGAAATAGGCCGGATCATAAGCAAAATAACGAAGGAGCAAATCAACCAATCTGGCTTTTTGGCCCCAGATCGGCTGATCTAAGGCTTCTTTCGTATGATAATCGTGGATTAAATTCCTGAATTTTGCGCCGTTGATCCGCAAAACATACAAACCCTTATTCTTTTTTTTCTCTTCCCATTGACTGACAACATCTTGACCAACAACAACGATATCGGCAGTTCTCGCTCCGCCAAAAAGAGCAGACACTTCGCCCAAAAAACTACCTGAGCTTTTAGTCCCAACTTCCTTCCTAATACCACTAACAGTCTTAAAGATCTTACAGGAACCGGTCTGCGGGACTGGCCGATTATTTTTACCTGGGTAAGTCGGAGGGATATAAAATAAATCACCATTATCCTCTTTGTCTTCAACAGCCAATTTATCTCCGTCTTCTCTCCATTCCAGATTAATCCCTAATTCTTCAGGATTATTTAAAAGGACGGCTTCAATAGCCCTTCGGTGCATACTCTCAATCGGTTTGCCTTCAACTTCCTGTCTCACGAAAATACCTGGAGTAAAAGCGGCGTATATTAGCTCTCTTTCCGCCTCAGTACTGTATTTAACCAAATCTAAACCCGGGCGATCAACACCGCTTCTGATATCCCGAGCTGTTTCCAACAAAGCCACTTCCTCATTTGTAAGCAGCTGTTTTGTTCTATTTTCTTCAAATATAAAATCGGCGATCACTTTGTCTGTCGGTGCTATCCCGGCAGATTGAATAGTCTGACGTAATTTATCCTGCAATGCCGGAAAATCATTATCTGAATATTGGGAGAGAAAATTGCCCAGCACGATCCTGGTCATGAATTTGGCCACCCTTTTGGCGTATTCGCCTTCGTTTTGAGGATCCCTCCCTCGGAGGTATGTACCTAAAAAACAGGCAGTATAATAGTGGATGTAACTAACGATACCTTCACGGCTTAATTTTATTTCTTGTAGACCATGATCTTGATCTATATGAAAACCTTTATTTTCAGAGGTAGAAATCTCCCGCATCTGCGACCGGATAATCAAGTTCAGAAGTGAAGCATCATTATCTTTAAAACAATACTCGGTCGCCAGCGGCGGCAAACCCATTTCATGAAGACTTAAAAATTCTTCGATCCGCGGAACATTGGGATTGGCGGGAATAATCCGACCGGCATCGAAATCCGATTTGCTGACGAAAAAAAGGTGGGTTTTAATATGAGTCTTGTCGCCTACCTTTGCAATAGCTTTCCTTATCTCCTCTTGAACATCTTGGTCATCCGGGATGGTTCCGTCTTGGAAAATCAGCCAACCATCCAAGTCATCACCACCGTGGTCCGGAGGGTTACCCAAACCGCGAATACTCAATAGGCCATGAGTCGCATCGACAATCTTATTACAATGAGCTACTAATTTATCGAATGTAATTGGTTCTTTACTTGGTGGTCCTTCAGAAGATCTCATTTGAATAACCCTTGCCAGTCGGTCCAGAAGGAGGTAACGCCTTTGTCTGTCAGGTCGTGATGAAGATCATAAGATTGCCATGGTTGGCCAAGCTGGATATCCGGCCGGTAAGGGATATCTTTCAATTCCGGTTTATGGTAAAGGTAATCTTTATCGGGCTTTTTGAAGCCTAAACTGGCCCACTCTTTGAAGACTTTGAAAGGGATGGTAATAATGTCTGATTTTAACTGCAGGGCGCAGTAAAGATGGTCGAGATTGCGGACACTGGCAGTTAGTATTTCTATATGTTTATCACTACTTTTATACATTTTGACAATGTTTGCTATAACATCCATCCCCTTCTCTCCTCGGTCATCTAACCGGCCGACGAAAGGCGAGACGAAAACCGGATATTTGGTTCCCTTTGTCGCTTCATAGACGGCCGCCGCCTGGCTTTGGGAAAAAACTAAGGTGAAGTTAAGCGGCATTTCCTTACAGAGTATTTCTCCGGCTTTCAGGCCTTCGGCCACACAGGGGATTTTGATTGAAGAATTGGGAATCCAAATTCTTCTTTCTCTGGCTTGTTTAATCATTTCCCGAGCTTTTGTTTTCTGATCGGCAAAAACCTGGATAGAGACGGAGCCTTTAGGAATTATTTTCGACATCTGTCGAACTATCTTTTTATATTCATCCAAGGCGGATTTCTGGGTTAAGTGGGATGAGGAGGATATGCGGGAAGAAAGATTTTTGGCAATCAGGGTCGGATTGGTCGTCTGGCCGTCGAGAAAGCCAAGTAGCTTTTTAGCTTCGGCTGTTTCTTCAGGCACCCCGCCATCAAGGAAGATTTTGGAAGAAAAACAGAGGTGAGCCATATATGATTATTTTAGCATATTTTGCTGAATTTGGCTTAATATGAGAAAATAAACTTATTATATGGTAACACTTTCTCAGGAATCATCACCAAACCTACCGACTGGTCTAGATGGATTAATTAAAATTCAGGCATCGTTAGGCAGCCACGTGCATTTGGAAGGCAGCTGCGTCTCTCCCGAACAGGCTAATAAAGTGGAATCAACCGGAAAACCGTGGCCGGATTTTTTAGCCAGATTGCAAACCGGTTCCATCCAAGAAAAGTTGATCAGAGCTTGTCTCAATCCGGAGTATCCGGGACCTAAGATGGAGGAACCTCCTTTCTATGACCTCATTAAGCGCATGGAACAAGACTCTATTCCTCTTTCTCCGGAAGTAATTTCTATGATGTCTTATACTTACCAGCTCGGAAAACAGACCAGCCGGATATTAAAGCTTTGCGGCGATGGACCGACCACGCCGGTCATGGTCTCACCTCATAACGCTTCGGTAGATATAAACGGCTTCACCACTTTATCCGCCAAGGGTATCACGCCGTCTCTAAGCGCCAAATACGGCGGTGATAAATTTCCTCCCTCTTTTCAACCTTTGACGCTGGAACAGTATTTAAGTGCCCTTTGTCTCGGCCTTGGCAGACCAGTTGTCGTCTCTCTTCGCCGCGAGCAGTCAGACGCGGAAGGCTGGTATTTAACAAATCCGCAAAACCCAAAAACACTTAAGTTTGTGAAACAATTATCAGACTTAAAAAATGCTGGTTTGATCGCCGGCGTTGATATCGCCGGTGATGAGAATAACCTTCCAACTGCCGAAATGACCGGATTTCTTGGACTACTTCGGGGGGACCACCCAACGGATAATCTAATCAGTAGCATCCATGCCGGCGAAGAAGGAATCGACAGGGCCGCTTATGGGCTGGGAAATATTGTTGACGCGCTGGATTTGGATGTTCCCGAAATCGGACACGCCCTTTCCCTCTGGTTTCTGCTGGCGGCAGATGAAAACGACCCCGCGCTTGCCCAACAAAGAACTGAGATTGATCAGATAGCTGCGAAAAAACTCCAACTTAAACCAGGTGCGAAGTATGCGGATATCGCCAAAAGCGTACTTGCAAAGGCAAAAGAAAAAGGCATCACTTTTCAGCTATGCATGGCCTGCAATCAGGCTCTTGGTTTGGTCAAACAAAATGAAGTTGCTCTAGATATAAGCAATCATCCGTTTATTCGTGCTTTGAGAAAATTCGGTCCGGATATCATACCGCTTTTTCCCAGAATAATTATTTCCGTAGATAATTATTCCGTAACCGGAAAATCCGCCCCTTCACAGATTCTGGAACTAATCCCAGCTTTATTAAAACCATCAGCGGAATCAGCCGATATAAAATGGTCATCTTCTGATATTTATAAACTCTTTAAGCAGATTACTAATACTTCTATCCGGCCGGAGAGAGAATAACATATTACATTCCAATATTTTTCCGGAAAGCAAAACGCTTTATGCAGAATACTCGGCATAAGTTCATACTGATATAATGAATATATCCGAATATATAATGAGATGCTAACCCAACTGCATACTGCTGGAAAAGATACCGAAGTAAGTGCAGTAAGAAGTAAACTGGAAAAAGCGATCAGTGATAAAAAAACTGTTAAGAGCTGATAGAGTAATATTTTCCTTCTCTCTTTATTGATTATTAAGTCAAAATCCTTATTCTTATATACCAATCGCATCCGGTTCACCAACTCCACCTGTTACACAAACTGTCCCCGGTACCCCAAACACGGCCAGTCTGCCGAACAATCCGGTATAATCAACTCAATCGTTCTCCTCTTACTGTCTTTTCTCTAACAGCTGGAAGATCGGATTCGTGCTGTTAACATATTAACATCTCAGATTATCACATACTGTATAATATTTACATCATGTATGATAATTTAATCCGGGAACGAAGAACGATACCAAATAATATTGAGACAATGGGAGTGAATGGCTCTCAACTCCCTCCACTACTAGACTGGGGAAATAAACCGGTTCATATTCCTGAAGGAAGGCCAAAATCATTCTTCCGCTATCAAACCGCAAAAGGAGTAAAAATGAGCGAGCTGGATGCTATATATTCCCATATCAGATATATAGATGAAGAAACCACCAATAAGGCTCTTGAGGCTCTTGCAGGTAAGCTATCTGACACTATTGGAAAAAATCCTTATGTTCTTGTTCATTACGGAGAGAATGATACAAGCGGACATTGGATCAGCAGGAGACTGATTGAGGAATATGGTCTGGATAAAGGAATATTACCATCCCCTATCAGTATCCATGATTTCATGAACAAGATGAAGGATGGACTTCCTCCGGGAATAAAAATCATTATTGCTGATGATCTGATGATATATGGAGAACAGATTGCCCAACATATGGTTGAACCTTTGCAGAAAAAATTTGGAATGGATATTTCAAAAGATATAATAGTTGGAGCGCTTGCCTCAACGGATTTCATCCTAGATAATGTATTTACAAGAGGAATACTTGATAAAGTCCGTCTATCAAGGGTATTTAAAGTTCCAACTATGCGCCAGGAAAATATAAGAAATCCATTCCTTCCGAATGATTCATATATTTTGACATTTTTTCACCACCGGGTATCCGATAGAATGCTACCTCCCCTAGTCCGTTCATACAGTCAACTAGCAGAAGATGGAAAATATTACTGGTTAATTGATGATATGTGCGTGCCTCCGCCCTATGATCTGGAAAGATTTACTTCAGGAGGCTGGTCAGCAAAAACAAAAGAAACCCCCAAAGAATTATAATTATTTGGTCTTTACAATATCTTCCTGGATATATAGTTTTATTTAAAAAATATAAAAATTTTGTCAACCCCCGATATTGTTAAATTGCTTAATGGGTAAATGGCTTAATTATCTTAATGTAGAAACAAATCGAACTGACAGAATAATCAAGGTCTAATCCTGGAACTACTGAAATTATTAATTTCCTCAAGAGGCTACAGCCGGGATTTGTTCTTTTTTCTTTGATAATGCATTTCTTAATGCGTTTATCACTCTTCCAATCTCCGTCTTCTTTAATAAATTTTCTTCAACCTCGCTTAGAATCCTTTTAAGAATGGCTGCATTTGGCTCTTCTAAAGTAATAATCACATCATTATCAACATCAAACCAGGCATTAATATGGGACTTATCAGAATCTTCCGGTTTAACTAATCCTAATTTAATCTTCGCAGCCTGATCAAGATATGTATACTCTAAGGTATCCCCTTTCCCTGAAAGTAATGCCTCCAGATGTGGTTTATATTTATCTGCCGGAAATCCTTTCCCGTGTAGGAGATGAATTTCTATATCTCTATCAAACGCCCTAACCGCATGTCTCGAGGACTCCATGCCTCTGGCAAATATTCTTTTTAGCGAGTCTCTATACGATCCCGTTTCAAATTCGCTCGACCCCATATATTCACTCTTAAATGCACCTGATGGGGTTTTGAGGTGAAAAGAACCTAAATCGGGGGGAAGTCATCCATTCGATACTTGACAACGATGGACTAAGAATGGTTGACGTATCTCGGGATGCCGAAGTAATTTACTGTCCACTCCCAATGCCCGAGCTTCAAAAGGAGGAATTATATTACCTGATATTAA
>JALHWS010000009.1 GCA_022866885.1 Candidatus Microgenomates bacterium
GTTTCTGACTGCAAAAACAAATAAATTTCAGCCGAAAAATCCGCCAATTCGGATAATTATCCCCGACTTAAATATTGATCTGTCCGTAAAGGAAGCCAAAGTGGTCAAAGGCTATTGGGAAGTTTTTCCCGACAGCGCCGGTTTTGGCAGCGGTTCCAGCTATCCCGACGAAACAGGTAATCAGGTGATTTTTGCCCATGCCAGAAAGGGCCTTTTTTTGCCTTTGAAAGAGGCTAAACTTGGACAACCGGTTTATGTAATGACCAAAGACAAATGGTATTCGTATAAGATTGAGGCGATTAAAGAAGTTCTGCCGACACAGACAGAAGTGATTGCACCGACGGAGGATGCTGTTTTGACTCTTTATACCTGTACCGGTTTTTCGGACAATAAAAGACTCATCGTTACCGCCAAAAAATAAACTAGAATTTATTTTTCTCTTAATTGTCATGCTGAATTTATTTCAGCATCTCATAAGATCCTGAAACGAGTTCAGGATGACAGTTTTACTACAGATGCTAGTAGATACTCTTGCGTAAACGGATATATTTTGCCACAATGGATAGTAATGATAAAAAAAATCAGTAGGTTTTTCCGTCATTATTTTATTCCCCACGAATCCAATAATTACAAAGCTAAAAGCCTTCATTATTCGGCAATAGCGCTTTATATCGTCTTACTTTTGCTGATGCAGGGAAGCCGTAGTTTTGTCAGAAGACTTGATCCGCGTATTTTAGGCTACGCTACCAACATCACCCTTGAGAGGATTTTGGAGTTGGTAAACAGGAAACGCCTTGAGGCTAATTTACAGCCGTTGGTGATCTCGCCGGAACTTAGTACCGCCGCCAATCAGAAAGCGGGGGACATGTTTGACAAAAACTATTGGGCTCATATTTCACCAACCGGTACCACTCCCTGGTATTTCATCACCCAAGCCGGTTATGAATACGTCTATGCCGGCGAAAACCTGGCCAAGAGTTTCGATACAGCCGATGAAGTATTCGAGGCTTGGATGAATTCGCCGACCCATCGGGCGAATATCCTCAAGCCCGAATATACGGAGATCGGATTGGCCGTCATGAACGGTAAACTAAGCGGTGAAGAGACGACCCTTGTCGTCCAGGAATTCGGGACGAAAACGAAAGCTGCGGCACAGGCAAATCCTCCTTCAAAAACCTTCGGAATAGGTAGTAACCAACTAGGCGAGGCAGTACCCGGGACTCTTTCCGCCCTTTCAGGCATTATCGAAAAGACGGACAAACCGCTTATCCCCTTCAAACTGACCAAAACTTTTTCTTTTCTTCTGGCTGAATTTTTGTTAGTTATCCTTTTCATTGACAGTATTTTTATCGTTAAAAACAAAACCTACCGGGTGAGCGGTCACAGTTTGGCGCATTTCATTTTTCTGGCAGCCCTGGTCGGCGCCATGAGTATTACCGGCGCCGGAGTAATATTATGATAATAAAGAGAAAACAGCAGCTACTCCACTTGATGCATTACCTTATCCTGGTCGTGATTTTGGGTATCGGACTGGTACTTTTCTGGTTTTTCACCGGCCTTCCCAACAGACAATATGCCGTGGTGATTGCGATTTCATCCCTATATTTCTTATGGGGGATATTTCACCACCTGGTAGAAGGTGATTTACACGGTCGGATTGTGGTAGAATATCTACTTATTGCCCTGATGGCTGTAGTTTTACTTCGGGGCGTTATATACCGCTAAAATATATATGAAAGGCGTAATATTAGCCGGAGGATTGGGAACAAGACTTTATCCTCTGACATATGCTACCAATAAGCATCTTTTGCCTGTTTACAACCGGCCGATGGTATTTTATCCGATTCAAACTTTGGTAAAAGCGGGTATCACTGAAATATTGATTGTCGTCAGCGGGCCGCACGCAGGACATTTTTTACGGGTATTGAAAAACGGCAAGGAACTGGGGGTAAAACATCTGGAATACGCCTATCAGGAAAAACCTGACGGCGGAATTGCCGACGCGCTTTTGATGGCTGAAGACTTCTCGGACGATGGCAATATAACGGTAATTTTGGGTGACAACACGACGGATGCGGATATTAGAAGTGACGTTGCCGGTTTTAAGTCAGGGGCTTTGATTTTCCTGAAAAAAATCACCAATCGGCAGCAGCTACAAAGATTTGGAGTAGCAAATTTCGACAAAGATGACAAGCGAAAAATCCTGAA
>JALHWS010000024.1 GCA_022866885.1 Candidatus Microgenomates bacterium
CCAGATATCGGAGTTCCGGAGATGGGGTAAGCGCAGGTGTTACCGTTTCCGCAGTACGTACATTCGAAGGTACACATCCTTTTGGGACCGGGATATTCATAAGGAACGGCATTTTCCAAACAGCTCGCGTGACATTCACCGTCCGGATTTTTGCCGTCCCAGGAATCACTGTAATCACAGGTCCCGCAGGTCTTATCAGTTGACGAGCTTTCACAGCCTTGTCTGCCGGCAAAAACATTTTTTGGGATAAAAGAAAGTACCAATATGACAAACAGGCTGACAAACAAAAAGAGATTATATCTTTTCATAAATATTATTCCGATAAAATTTTCAGCATCAGGGCGTTATCTCTTGTCTCATAAAGCCGGGCACCTGTGATATCGCTGAAAAACGAGCCGGATACGGCATCATAATTTTCTGACATTATATTTCCCAGCAGCTTATTTTTGAAAATGGAATATTTCGCATTTGGTCTAATTGCATTCATGTCTTCCACAAAGAAGTAACAGGCAATTTTTCTGAAAAGATTCCTCTTTCCGGCCAAAATATCATTGCTATAGATGTCACCGGCAAATGAAAGATATTTCGAATCATTTGTCTGCCGGTATAAATCAAGCGAGGCAATACCCAAGACGCACTCATTACGGATAACACCTGCCTGCAATTGTTTTTGGTAAACCTCCACTGCCAGATTAAAAAGAGCTTTGACAGTCCGTAAGTCATTTTCATTATTATGCCACATGTATTTGGCGGCAAAATCCGAAGAAAAAGCAGGATACTGATAAGATTTCTTTCCCAAATCGATCTCTTCTTTGGAAGACAAAGTGATTTTATCTTCACTTGGGGAAAATACGGACTGGAAATTCGCTTCTTTGTCCTGATAGGTCAATAACTCACTGGCTGCGGGAATGACAAAGCTTGCTCTTGAACATAAACTATCCGCTTGGTCTTTCATATCCTGCCCGATATCCTTATCCGTCCAGATTTCGTATAAAAATCGGCAACTCCAAAAATCAGGCTGAAAAAGAGGGGTAAGTTTTTTATCTTCCAGCGTATTTAACTCTTTTGATAACTCAACCAGCATCTTCGGATCTTTTGTTTTTTGCCAATATTTATATTTCCCCCAGAGTACATTTACTCCGACCCGTCTATCTCTCGTTGCCGTCACTGTTTGCTGATTTGGTAAAATTATCCGGTTCAAATAATAAGCACCGTCTGAGGTTTCTTGTTTGCTAAGCCATTTAATGACTCTTTGGGCAATTTCTAATTTGTCTGTAGTTGTTTTAGTCGGAACAGCCGTTAAAAGCGCTGACGGCGAAATTCGTGATGTGATTACCGGTTGATTACCAGCCGGTTTTTTGTTTATAACAATGAGCCAAACAATGAAGAAGAATATCATTGCAGGCAGGACAATGAACTGTTTGGGGAATTTTTTTATCTTATCTTGGGAAATAATCGGACTTCCGAATGGACTCATTAAAATTATGATAACACGCCCGAAAAATTATTGCCAGGCTTCGCAGATCAAGCGGAAATCGCAGAAATCACACCACTTACCCACTCTTGGCGGGAAATCGCTTGAGGCGATCTCCTGGGCCTTTTGTAAAAGTTTACCCTTGGCTTCTTCAAGCTGTTCTTTGGTTCTGGTGGAAGAAACTTTTTCCTGGGCATCAAAAAAATAAAACGAGAGAATCACTTCTTCCGGTTGTTTGTTGTAAATTCCTGAGTCGCAGGCCGCCAGAGCATAAACCGTCATCTGTAAATTTCCAGCGATTTCTTTGTCCGTGGGACGTTTGCCGGTTTTGTAATCAATTATTTCCAGTTTTCCATCAGTCGTTTCATCTACCCGGTCGATTTTGCCGCCGATTTTGAGAGTCGGCGTCAGCTTAATTTTAAAAATCTGCTCCAGGCTTTTTGGTTTTCTGTCAGGATCGTAAAATTTTTCAAAAAACGCCTGAAGCATGATGTGGCCTCTGTCCTTCATTTTCTCTTCATATTGATAGGAGCCGTAACCGACCGGCAGCCAGACTTCGTCTAATATCTTTAATAAATCAGCTTGTCCCGGCTTTTCATCTCTTTTAACCCGCTCATAAAATTTCTGCAGCGTTAGATGAATGGATGTCCCGAAAGAACCGGCAGCTGATGGAGGGGCGGGAATTCTTATGATATAGCGGTATTTATATTGCAGCGGACAGGTAGTGAAACTCTCAATTTGGGAATAAGAGAGGTATTCAATCGGCTGTTTAATAATCTTTTGCGGAATTTCCGCTTCTTTTTTCCACTCCAGTAACGCTAATTGCTTGCCCGCCGAAGCTTCGGCGAAGACGGGTTTCATTGTTGTATTGTTCTTTCCTAACGTTTCAATCACAAACTGCGAGATTTTCCTTTCCCTTTTGCCCTCTCCATAGAAATTAGCCGCAGTCAAAAACAACCGGTCTCGGGCGCGGGTTGTACCCACGTAAAACAGCCGTCTTTCTTCTTCCAGATGGTAATCCCCTTCCGGCAATATCTCTTTCACCAGCTCGTCGGGAATGGGAATCTGTTCATGCCGCTCAACCGTGGGGAAACGCTGATTAACCAGATTGACTAAAAAGACAACCGGGAATTCCAGTCCTTTGGCCGAATGGATTGTCAGGATATTGACGGCGTCATTTTGAACCCAGTCAGTATCCGCGGCCAGTGGGCTTTCACCAAGCTCCATCGCCATTTCAATCCAATCAACCACCGCTGGCACATTTGCCTCTTCGTGTTCCGTTTCAAAAGTTTTCAGCTTATCGAAAAATTTCGAGATATTTAAGGCTGTTTTTTCCTCTTTGACCGTCTTGTATTCAGCTAATTCTTTGAGGATTCCGCTGTCTTCCAGGAAAAAGTAGAGAACCTGACCGGCTGTCTCTTTTTTTGCCAAATCCAAATGCCTGTTTACCATTTTCATTATCTTTGTCAGTTTTTCTTTGGTTGTTTCGCCTGTATACGGCAGGTAATTCTGGTAATTTTTCATCCGGCTCCAATGTCCTTCATCGCCTAAGAAAAACGCCACGATCACCTCAACTGCTTCAAATAAGGAAATCCCGACTCTTTTGGCAAAATTATTGATGGCATAGATATCTCTGGTGGTAATCCCAAAAACCGGCATTGAGACAACCCGGAAAAAGGCGACTGAATCGGTGAAATTATCAAGCAGCTTCAAGTAGGCGATCAGGTCTTTGACCTCTGACTGACGGAAAAGCATACCTGGGCCCAAGAATTGGTAAGGAATTCCGGCGCGAGACAGCGCCCGGGCAAACGGTTCAGCCTGACTGTTGGCCCGCACTAAAATGGCGAAATCCCTCCAGCTATATAATTCTCCACCTTCGTCCTTTGGACGAGATTTTAAATAATTAATTTTCTTCACTACTTCCTCCGCTTCATCTTCCACTCTTTCTTTGTAAATCAATTCTATTTTCTCTCCTTTTATTTTTCTTTCGCCCTCCAGTTTTTTACTGATTTTTTCTTTGACTTCCAGCCTGTCCGGATTGTTGTTTTGGATAAGATCATACGACCGGTCAAGAATTTCAGTAGTGGAACGGTAATTTTTCGTCAGGACCGCCAGTTTTGCCTTCGGGAATTTTTGCCGGAATTGGATAATATTGGAAACAGCTGCGCCGCGCCAGCGATAAATAGCCTGATCGTCATCACCAACGACGGTGATGTTCTTCCTCTCTCCGGCCAGAAGAATCGCCAGTTCGTTTTGGGCAAAGTTGGTATCCTGAAATTCGTCGATTAAGACATATTTAAACTGCTCCTGATAATTCTTCAAAATATTTTTCCTCATCCGGAAAAGCTGCAGGGTGTTGGTTATCAGGTCGGAAAAATCTATCAAACTTTCTTTAATTTTCAGTTCTTCATATTTTTGGAAGGCATTGGCTAGTTCTGAATACTTCTCACTCTCGATCGTTTTTTCCTCATTGTTTAATTGTTTCACCTGCCTCGCCGGCTGGCGGGTTGTTTCATTGTTTAATTTCGCCCAGTCAAGGTATTGCTTGGACGACACGTCTTCGTCTTTAAGCCTGGCAAAATGCTGCAACATGCCGGAAATAAACTTGTTCGGATTGCCCATTGGCCGGAAATAGTTCAGCTTAAATTTAAAAAGATTTTTGCGGAGAAAAATGATGCTTTCCGCTTCAGTCATGAGACGGTATCCCGGATTTAAACCGATCTGAATCGCTTCCTGCCGCAACACCCGTTCCCCAAACGAGTGAAAAGTGGTAATCCACATTTGGGTGTAGCCGTAAGGAAGCGCCCGGTCAACCCGTTCTTCCATCTCCCTGGCTGCTTTATCGGTAAAAGTCAAAGCCAGAATTTCCGCGGGCTTGGCCAACCCTTCGGCGATCAGCCATTTTATTCTTTCAGTAATAACGGTTGTTTTACCCGTCCCCGCCCCGGCAATCACCAGAAGCGGACCTTTCCCGTGACGGATGGCCTCAAGCTGTTCTTTATTTAACTTCTTTTTATCCATATTTTTTGTCAGGAAATTTCCAATTGTTTAGATTCCTCTTGCTCTTTTTTCTCCAGAGTCTTTACGGAGGATAGCTTTTGACCCAACAAGGTGAAACTGTTGGTGACATTGTTCATCTGGTTATAGGCGTTAGTCAGGTGTTTCCCCAAAACCGTCAGATTATCGGCCAGCTTCTCATAATCTTTTTGAGTAGCCCTGATTGTTTGTAAAATTTGCTTCGCTTTGGCTTCAATCTTCTGTCCTTCAAACGACATCAGGATTGCCTTAAGATAGGCATAAAAAGTCGTCGGTGATACCGGCAGAACCCTTTTGGCGCTGCTATACTCAAAAAGCGCCGGATCATTGACGACTTCGTAATAAACCGCTTCGCTTGGGATATACATCAGGGCGTAATCGATTGTTCCTTCCTCAGTCAGAATATATTTTTTGGAAATGTCATCGATATGCTTTTTGACGTCTTTTTCAAAATCCTTAAGTATCGCTTTCCTTTCCTGTTCTTCTTTGGCGGATAATAGCTTTCGGAAATTCTCCATCGGGAATTTGGAGTCGACCGGGATGATGCCGCTGCCGGTTTTAATGGCCGCGTCAACAATGGCTCCGGACTTGAAGGCATACTGCAGGTGAAACGACTGTTTAGGCAGCATTTGACCAAGCAGTTCTTTAAGAATATGCTCGCCGATATTGCCCCGGAGTTTCGGGCTTTTAAGAAATTCCTGCAGTTCTTTCATCCCGCGGCCGATCTCGCTCATCTCCCCGATGTTCTTTTGCACTTGAGAGATTACCCGGGCGGCGTTATCCAACCGCTGATTTAAAGCCTGGGTATTACTCTGTAAACTCTCAAGCAGCACCTTCCGGTCTTCTTTGCTGCCGGATTGAAGCATCTGGATTATTTTCAATAAATCTTCAGAAGGTTTTTGCTTCTCGGCTAAATCCGTGATCCATTTTCTCAAGAAAAAGGCAAAAACAAGCAAGAAGATTATTATTACCGATATTAATAAAATTTCCGTTGAAATCATTTCGTTCCATTCTACCACCAAAAAAAGTAAAATAAAATCATGCGGGCGGTTATCTCTTTGTTTTTCCTTTTTCTGTTCCTTAATTTTTTGCCGCCTGAAAACCTTTTATCCTTTATATTTTTTTACTGCTTTGTTTCTCTCGCTTTCTTTTTCTTATTTAATATCTTTACTAACCGGACAAAAAGTTGCCTCTCAACAATCATTATTGTGGTTTTTCTTCTCCTTCGGCAAAACCGCTTGGATAATCTATTAAATCTTATTCTTCTCGGCAGTATCACGATGACTTTTTATTTGTATTTTCGAAACCGGTAGCTTCCTGATATAATAAGCCAAATTTATGAACAAATTTTATATCACTACTACTCTTCCATACGTCAATGCCGATCCGCATATCGGTTTTGCCCTGGAAATTGTCCAGACGGATGCAATTGCCCGATATCACCGATTTGGGGGCGATGAAGTGATTTTTAATTTCGGCACCGACGAACATGGTCTGAAAATCTACCGAAAAGCCAAAGAACAGGGGAAAAGTCCTCAAGCTTACTGCGATGAATACGCCGTCAAATGGAACAAATTAAAAGAAGCCTTAAATCTCAGTTATACAAACTTTATCCGTACGACCGACAAACACCACATCGATGCCGCCCAAAAGTTTTGGGAAAGATGTCTGAAAAACGGTGATATCTATAAGAAAAAATATAAGACTAAATACTGCGTCGGCTGTGAATTGGAAAAAACCGATTCGGAAACTGAAAAAGGGAAATGTCCCATCCATCCCAATCTGAAACTGGAAATCATTGAGGAAGAAAATTACTTTTTCAGATTTAGTAAGTACCAAAAGCCGCTTTTGGATTTCTATGAAAAAAATCCGGATTTCGTCATCCCGCAAACAAAATTTAATGAAATTAAGAATTTCGTCAAAAACGGACTGGAGGATTTCAGCGTCTCCCGTCTCAAAAGCAAAATGCCCTGGGGAATAGACATCCCCTGCGATCCCGATCAGGTTATGTATGTCTGGTTCGACGCTTTGATCAATTATATTTCCACCCTCGGTTGGCCGAAAGACGAAAAAAATTTTCACAATTTCTGGCCGGGGATCCAAGTGGCCGGTAAAGACAATCTCCGTCAGCAAACCGCCATCTGGCAGGCAATGCTTATGTCCGCCGGCCTTCCCAATTCCAAACAGGTTTTTATCCACGGATTTATCACTATTAACGATCAAAAAATCAGCAAAAGCTTGGGTAACGTTATCAATCCTTTTGAGCTGGTGGAAAAATACGGCATTGATGCCCTTAGGTATTTTTTGCTGGCTAAAATAAACCCGTACGGCGACAGTGATTTTTCCGTTGAGAAATTTGAGGATGCTTATAACGCGGACCTTGCCAATGGTCTTGGCAATCTGGTGGCCAGGGTGGCCAAACTGGCCGAGTTAAACAAAATTATTATCGCGGATAAAAAAGAAACCTTATCCATCCCAAAATATAACGGTCATCTGGACAGGTTTGAATTTAACCTTGCTCTGGAAACCATATGGCAAGATATCAAAAAACTGGATACGGATATCAACAACGACAAGCCTTGGGAAACGCACGACAAAAATAAAATCGCCAACTACGCCATTCGATTGAAAAAAGTTACTATTGCCCTTCAACCTTTTCTTCCCCAAACTGCTAAAAAGATCCTTGCTCAATTCAAAGGACCGGAAATCTCATCCCAACCGCCTTTATTTCCAAGACTGAAATAAGAAATATTCTTCAGTAGTATAATACGGCTATGAATTATCAAATCCGCCCAGTTGTCCCTAAGGATTTTCAGGTCGCTTTTAAATGGGCGGCAGAGGAAGGTTGGAATCCGGGGTTATATGACGCTGACAGTTTCTTCGCCACGGACCCGGACGGATTTTTTATCGGATTTCTTGATGAAGAACCCATTGCCTCAATTTCAGCCGTCAGGTATGATGACAGGTTTTGCTTTCTTGGACTTTACATCGTCAAACCAAAACACCGGAATAAAGGTTATGGTCTAAAAATATGGGATGAAACACTTAAATATCTTTCTGCCCAAACCATTGGTCTTGACGGGGTTGTCGCCCAACAGGATAATTATAAAAAATCAGGATTCAGACTAGCCTACCGCAATGTTCGCTTCGAAGGTAAAGGTCTTAAATTATCTGAAAATCACCCGGAATTGATTCTATTAAAGAACATTCCTTTTAATCTTATTAAGGAATACGATGACCAGGTTTTTCCCACCAGCCGTCCGTCTTTTCTCCGGTCTTGGATACAGCAACCTGAAAGTCTGGCGGTAGGTTTTTTAAAAAATAAAAGATTATTAGGATATGGAGTCGTCAGAAAATGTCAAAAAGGCTATAAGATCGGTCCGCTTTTTGCTGATACTAAAAATATCGCTGAGATTCTTTTCCTTCGGATGTGTGAGTATGTTGGACCTGATAACTTAATTTATCTTGATATTCCTGAATTAAACAAAAACGCTTTGGCTCTGGCCAAGAAATACAATCTGAAACCGATGTTTGAAACAGCTCGCATGTATAAGGGAAAAGAACCTGAAGTTCCGCTTCATAAAATTTATGGTGTAACTGCTTTGGAATTAGGCTAACAAAACATGTTTATCGATACTCACTGCCATCTGAATTTCAAGTCATATAAAAAGGATCTTCCCGAAGTCATCAAACGGGCAACTGATAATAAAATCGATAAAATCATTATCCCCGGAGCCAAACTCGACACCAGCCGCAAAGCAATCGAAATCGCCCAACAATACGGCGATTGTTTTGCCGCCGTCGGCATCCATCCGCACCACGCTGATCTGTTATCAGCTGCCGACAATGCCAGTGATCTTAAAAATCTTTTAACCGGCTTAATTATTCAACCCAAAGTGGTGGCGGTCGGGGAAATCGGCCTTGATTATTATCAATATAAAGATTGCCCAGCGATTGATGAAGAAACCAAAAAGCGGCAAAAAGAGTTATTTCTTTTACAACTCGAACTGGCTCAAGAAAACAATCTGCCGGTCATATTGCACTGCCGCGAAGCCTTTGATGATCTATTAAATGTTTTAAAGGATAAAAATATATCAGGCGTATTTCATTGTTTCAGCGGTAACAAACAACAACTGGCTGAAGTGTTGGAAATGGGTTTTTACCTCGGTTTTGACGGCAACATCACTTATCCGCAAAACCAGCACTTACGGCAACTCGTGGAATCCGCGCCTTTTGACAAATTATTGCTTGAAACCGATGCTCCGTTCCTGACGCCGGTCCCCCAAAGAGGCAATCGCAATGAACCCGCTTTTTTGGTTTACACCGCCCAAACGGTTGCGGAAATAAAAAAAACCGCTCTTGACAAAGTAATGGAAATTACCTGTTCTAACGCGCTAAAATTATTTCGTTTACCGGCCTGATTGTGATACAATAGACTTGTCCTGAGCGTAGTCGAAGGATCGATTCCCAATGAAATATGCGTGCATTTTTTAACCGTTACCCCCATCATGTCGAGCGTTTTTTTGAAATGATCATTCCTATCACTACCTGGCTGATCATCACCTTGCCTGTCTGGCTTTCTGTTTTTCACCCGGCCCTTGTGGCCTATTTCATCCTCAGTTTTGACGTTTATTTCTTCTACAAGTCACTTTCCATGACCATTATGTCAACCATTTCCTATCTTAAACTTCGCAAACTCTCCCAGGAAAATTGGGCGGAGAAAGCGAAAAAACTGCCCGGCTATTCCCAAATCTATCACGCCATTATCATCACCAATTACAAAGAAACGACGGAAAAAGTAAAAAAAACCCTTGATTTTCTCATCAATCAGGATTTTCCTATTAAGCGAATTTTGATCATTTTGGCCATGGAAGAAAGGGAGGGTGAAAAGGCCCATGAACGGGCAAAAGCTTTAATCGCCGAGTTTAGAGGCAAATTCGGCCTGATTGAAGCGACCTACCACCCGGCCAAAATCGGGGAAATTGCCGGCAAAGCCAGTAACGCCGCCTGGGCGGCAAAATTTCTTAGTCAAGCTATCAGGAATAAAAAAATTAATCCTGACTGCGTGACTGTCACCTCAAGCGATGCCGACTCTCTTTTCCCAGCAAAATATTTTTCCTACCTGACTTATATGTTTTTGACTGACGGAGAACGCTACTACCATTTCTACTGGGCGCCGGTTCTTCTTTACAGTAATTTCTGGGAAGTACCTCTTCCCATCAGAATCCAGGCGACCATCTCCAGCATTACCCGTTTGGCTTCTCTTGCCCGTCCGGGCAGTTTAATCCAAATCTCCACCTACTCGCTGTCTTTGCAAATGCTTGAAAAAATCGGCTATTGGGATACAGATATCATTCCGGAAGACTGGCATATTTTCCTTCAGGCTTTCTTTTCCTTGGGCGAAAAGGTAAAAACAATCCCCATTTATCTGACTATTTCCCGTGATGCCGTCAACAGTAATACGCTTTTGAACGCTTTCAAATCCCGTTATGAACAGGAAAAACGCTGGGCTTGGGGAATCACCGATGTCCCTTATGCACTGAAGAAGTTTTTTACCTCTTCGCATATCCCCATCCTGCCAAAACTATACCGCATCTTATACGTTGTCGAAACCCATCTTTTTTGGCCGACTTCTTTTTTCATCCTGACGTTGGGAGCTTCCATTCCGGCTCTGGTTAATCCGGTCTTTTCCAGAACCGCCCTGGGACATAATCTGCCGAAAATGTCCGGTTTGATTTTGACAATCACCACTACTTTCCTTTTGGTCCTGATCATCCTGGACGCCAAATCCCGGCCGAAAAGGCCGGCTCACTCTTCCATCTCCACCACCCCGCTTCTTCTTTTCCAGTGGATTCTGTTGCCGCTTGTTTCTTTCCTTTTCTCCTCTCTTCCCGCTCTTGATGCGCATACCAGACTTCTTTTGGGAAAAAGGTTAGAATATAAAGTGACAGAGAAGATTTAAATCTTCTCTGTCATCCTGAACTTGTTTCAGGATCCCGTTGGAATACAAAATGAATATTGTTAATTATATCTTCTACCAAACACCGCTTTTTTATCTGATCCAATCAATCTGGCGGGATGAAGCTTTTTCATATTTTATGGCCAAACCGGATCTGGTGAAAGTCATCGTCAATACCGCCCATGATTTCAACCCTCCTTTCTATTACCTGATTTTACATTTGTGGATGCAAGTCGTCGGCAAATCAGACGTGGGACTGAGACTTCTCTCCTTTTTCGCCTTTGCCCTGTCTGTCTACGTGGCCTCGCTTTTGGCGGAGAAAATCTTTTCCCGCCGCTTTGCCATTTTTGTCGCCGCTTTCACTTTTTTCAACCCGATGCTTCTTTATTATGCTTTTGAAATCCGCATGTATTCTTTTTATGCCCTGTTTACCGTCTGTTCCCTGTATTTCTGGTACAAAAAAGAGTGGAAATGGTATTTGATCACGTCTGTCCTGGGACTGTATACCCACTCATTTTTTATCCTTGTTCCTTTATCTTTTATCATCTATTATTTTCTGACAAAACAAAACCGCCGAAGGCTGGTTATCAACACCGCTAAACCGCTTCTTTTTTTCCTTCCCTGGCTACCGGTCCTCGTAAACCAATTTATCCGTTCAAAAGATTCCTGGATCTTCCCGGTTGACCTGCAGCTTGTTAAGTCGGTTTTGGGTAATCTTTTTACCAACTTCGAAGGCACACCGGGTGGCTGGTGGTCTTTGACTTTTTGGCTGTCGGTCATAATCCTCGTTTTCTTATGGATGGGTTTTCGGCAAAACAAGAAACAGGCTTTGCTTTTCTTGACGCCAATTGTTTTCACCTTATCG
>JALHWS010000025.1 GCA_022866885.1 Candidatus Microgenomates bacterium
CAGGGGTAGAACTTTCTGTCCCCGTATTTCTTAAAGATCCATCCAGCATTTTTTGAAATAGCTCCATTTGAGGTCCACGGGAAACAATATACTGAGTTAGTTCAACATGTGATAGAGGTTCTTGTATCACCTCGTCTAGGGATCTACCTGCGATAGCTTCAAGCGTCATAAAATGATCTTTTTGTTGGGCAGAGGATTATTACGGGGCAGAGAGTAAAATAACGCCTTATTCTATAGTATACATCTGTATTTTGTCAACAATTAAGCTTTACTTTTCCATCTTCGGCCGCGAAACCCCGGTAGAGCTGGATTTCCTCCAGATTGCGAAGCTATAAACCTTTTCCCTGCAATACCTTCTCTTTCGCTTGGTTCCACTCGTCATCTTCGGCAAACTCGTATTTGACCCGTGCTAAGACTAATTCTCTGAATATTCTTCTTTCTTCTTCCGTCAAATCCGCAAAAAGCGTTCCGGGACCCATCAAAACGTCAAGATCCTGACAAATTTTCAAATATGTTTCTTCAGGAGTGTGTCTTTTACCTTTTTCGTAAAAAGCGCGATCGTCAAAATCAAGATTCGGATCAAGAAATTTCATTACCTCTTTCATTTCACCTTCAACCTGGCGGTATTGAACATCAAACCAACCGGGATGACTCCGGTCGTAAACAATCTCATAAAAAAAGCGCTTAAACACTCCGTCTCCGATACGGCCGTCTGAACCTGCCACTAATTTATCCATTTCATCCGGTCTTGTCGTGGCGATCAATTCATCAACATAACTATCTACTCTTGTCCATAATTGACCAAGTTCTTCCGACTCACCACCTTGCTGTTGCTGATAATAAGAAATTACCGCTCGAAGACCCTCCTTCAAACCATCACCGATTTCTTCAGGTCTTAGTCTCTGTTTAACACCCAATACCTTTGGCGGATTCCGGTACCGCTGACAAAAATTAGCATATTCGGCCAATCCTTCTATCCGTTTTTTTCCTGCATCATCATCAGGAAGTTCAATCATATTAATAAAATCTTTATCCCAAATATATTCTTCCAGTTCCTGGATATTTTCTCTTGTAGCCGTTGCCTCACCATCGATTGTCGGCTGCTGAGCAAATGACCTTTGCATTTTTTTCTCAAGAGCGAGCTGTCTAAGATGAGTTCTATAATCAGTAAAATCCATTCTTTTAATCATTTCCGCTCTTTTTTGCCAGTATCTTTCGTGCATATTCATTTGCCTGACGCCTGTTTGTGAATCTTCACTCATCAGCTTATACAAAAGCCTTATCTTTTCGTATCTTTCTACGGATATTCTGAAAACTCTTGGCCTTTTATCATCTAGTCTTTCCAACTCGCTTAAATCCAATGGAGTGCATTTCTTTTCATCAAGTTCCGGAACCAATAATACCGGTAATTCCAATCCTGCCGCGGCTAAAAGAATATCCTCGCGGGAATATCTTTTCTTTTTAGCCTCGGAAAAGACAGCTCTTGCTAAAACCCGCCTTTTCCTTTCATCAAGGAAATGATAGTGACCTCCATCATCCGTGATACCGAAACGTTTGCATAAATTCTGTTTTTTGTATAAAAGTTCAACCACCTTCGATAATTTGAATAATTCTTTCGTATGAAAAGAAATTGGACTTCTCGTCCCATCACCTTTATATAAACCGCCATTTCTGACCTCTAAACCAAAATCCTCAGCTAAATATGGTTTGCCTAATAATAAATACTTATATAGTTCTTTTTGCCGTGCAAATGACTCATCCGTACAGGAAAAATAATCATCAAGACCGGCATCCATACTGGCCAACATTGATCCTTCCATCCCAACACCCCACAAACGCATAAAACCGCCGGATCTTTGCGCTTGGGTTTGCTGCTGCCGCGCACTTTCCAACGTCGCCGGCAACCATTGTCCTTCCCGCATGGCCAACATGGCGTTTTGATTTGCCTGAGGATCAGAAGCAACCAGCATCTGATTATGACCTTCCACTATCCGTTCTTCTTGCACTCCTTTCGGAGAACCAACAATAGTTTTTATTGTTGAGGTACTTTCTAAAAATAATCGGAGATCAGCTACATATTGAGTCAACGGTTTAAGAGTCGAACCAGTCAATCCGGCCAAATAGCCCATTCGAAATCTAACAGAAACCCACGGATCAACAATATACGGAAGTAAAGAACAAAGTGCCGCCGGCGCCCAACCATGACCAGCCATATCTACAAACCTATCAGGAGTATACAAAGCCTCAAGACCGCCTCTTGAATGACCAATGTTCAAATGAGGTTTAGCGCCAAGTCCGTTAAGAATAGCTATCTCTATATCCAATTGATGAGGAACGGCAAAATCGTTTTCCGGTTTTAGTTCTCCGATTCTTGGAGTACCCCGTCCTTTCTCGTCATTACAACCGGCTCCGGCCAGTCCGATAAAGGCCCGTCTTTTGCCGTCTTCCTCAAAACAAGCCCGATCATACTCATCAATTAAGGTATATGGGGCTTTTTCCTTGTGAAGTTTTTCTTCAAACCAGTATCCAGGAGTGCTTAACCAGCCTGATCGAACCACTACGCAGTCTTCCAAGAGACTAGGCAATTTCTTCAAAGCATCTGCCAGACTCTCACCTTTACCTATTGGGATGTGGAGAAATATGGTCGGATTACCTACGTTACGCTGGGAAAGTTCCGTCAATAATCCAACCGCTTGAGAATTCTCCATCAATCCCATCCGGGCCATACTGGCTATGTTTAATGACATCAGAATTGTCCTTTCACCAGGCATATCTTCGGTAAATGGACAACTTTTTATTTCAATTTTTGAAGGGGAAACCTCACAGAATTGATCCTGGTAGCCTGCTATGGCTTTTTTCAAAGAGTCACTGATTAATTGTTCATCTTTCTGAAAGTCAGTATGTTTTTTGAAAAAACCGGCAAGAAATTGGTCTATTTCATCACCTTGTATTATTTCTGTCATTCCTCTGATTAATCCTTTATGTCCTTCATCAAATTTTTTTCTTAAGTAGGTCAATTGTCCTTGTTCTTTTCCTTCTGACTTGAGACCGAGTTCCTTATCCATCTCTGTTTTTAATGCATCCGCAAGCTGTCCCATTGTCCCTGCTTGTCCGAAATATCCTTGAGTGTCTTCGAATGATTTCACAAATTCTCTGATATCTTTGACTTTTTCTTCATTGGAAAAACCAATATAACGGTAATCTTTATCTATTTTCTCGAGTGCTGAAAAAACTGCTGATGTATCTAATTGTCCGTCTTGTTTTCTACATACAAAACTAGCAAAACTGTCACCTCGAAGTTTGCCTGTGGGTTTAAACTTTCTTTCATCAAGGATTGCTTGAGCTTGATCGATTCTCGCTTGAAAATCAATCTTTCTTTCCGATTCTATTATCGGTGGAACTTTTGCTAATTCAGCTAAACCTGCTTGATCAACAACTCCAACAGAACCTGTTTCTTGTGCCATAAATATATAAATATATATAATCCATACCCATTATAATAATCTGTGCTTAAATAGCAAACTCAAACCTATAACAAAATAATATTATTATATTATAGGTTTTTATGGGGATAAGTTATCTACAGCCTATAATTGGAATAGCCTCGAAATATACGTAACCGTCTACGAGTTTCCGAAGAAAATGTCATTGCGATCCGCCGGTTGGCGGAGAAGCAATCCCGTCGGGATCGCCACGTCCCGATTTAATCGGGACTCGCGATGACAAAGTTTTGCCAAATCCTGAACGGTTATATAAATGACTATTTACTTCTTTATCGGTTTTTGATATATTATCCATACTTCGGGTAAAACTGAAGGAGTTGACCGGATATACGGCAACGAGATCCTCTAAATAGAAATCCGTATCCGTCTTATCCGTATTAATCCGTTTTATCTGTAAATATATGCCAGCGAAAAAAGTCAAAACTATCGTCAAACTCAATCTTCCCGCAGGAGAAGCGACTCCTGCTCCCCCCGTCGGACCCGCTCTTGGACAGCACGGACTGCCGATCATGGATTTTGTCCGCTCTTACAATGACAAGACGGCTAAACAAAAAGGACAAATTATTCCCGCAGTTATCACTGTTTATACTGACAGGACTTTCTCTTTCATCACCAAACTGCCGCCGGTGGCGGAAATGATAAAGAAAAAATTAAGTATTGCCAAAGGTTCAGGTAAAGCGGGACGGGAATCAGCCGGTACGCTGACAAAAGCCATCGTGACGGAAATCGCCAAAGAAAAGATGGCTGATTTAAACTGTGATACGCCCGAAGCCGCTGTCAAAATCGTCGAAGGCACGGCGAGGAGCATGGGAATTAAAATAGAATAAATTCAAATGACAAAATCCAAATGACAAATCAAATTCAAATGACTAAATGATAAAAAGATGTTTTGAATTTTGAGCTTGATTTGATGTTTGAATTTTGAATTTTAAACAATATGGGTAAAATCAAAGTAGCCACACTAGGCGGAGAAAACGAAGAAGAACTGCGTGAAAAGCAGAAGGTCCGCCGTGAGGAAAAGAAAAAAAGGGAACATGCGGCCAAGCCGCAAAAAATCCATATCCCCGGCATGAAAGGCGGCGAAAGGATAAAGAGCGTCGGGGCAGAAAGTGAAGAGGAACTTGATAAACTGGCAAAAATCACTGAACGGGTAGAAAAAGACCAGGCCGAAGGATTGAAAATTGAAGCGGAAAAACCGAAGAGAAAAGCCAAAGTACGGGTCCGCTCAGGCAATTATAAAGCGGCGGTGATGAAGATCGAGCATAAAAAAGTTTACCCGATAGACGAAGCCATCGTCCTTCTTCGGCAAATCTCGCTAACCAAATTTGACGGCACGGTGGAACTGCATATCAATACCTCTGAAAAAGGCCTTCGCGGCAATGTTCAACTACCGCATGGAACCGGCAAAAAGATCAGGGTAGCCATTGCCGATAACACCACTATAGATAAAATCGTGGAAGCTGTCGAAAAAGGCAAAATCGATTTTGACGCTCTGGTGGCTCATCCCCAGGTGATGGCCAAGCTGGCCAAAGTCGCCCGGTATTTAGGACCAAAGGGCCTCATGCCTAATCCGAAAAACGGAACCATCTCGTCCACTCCAGAAAAAGTAGCTGCCAAATTGGCCGGCGGAGAGATCGCCTGGAAAACTGAGGCCGACTTCCCCATCATCCATCAGGTCATCGGCAAACTTTCTTTCAAGGATAAACAGCTTGAAGAAAATTTCAAGGCCTTCACCAAAGCCATTGGCGAGATAAAAATCAAAAGTATTACTCTGAAATCAACCATGAGCCCGGGGATAAAAGTACAACCATAAACTCCCACTGCCTCCGTCCCTAAAGAACTAACAACCCACATTTCTTGACAATAATACTATAGGTTGTATAATATCACACATGCATGAAAATCCTGGGAATTTTGGCTTTGATACTGATAGATTATCTCGCACATTACTCACCGCCGCTGATCAATCATGGGGGAAGCCAGAAACTGACCAGGCACCTGATCTTATCTCAAATGTGGCAGCACTTCTCGGTCTGATGCAGAATCTACTTAATGAACGCGGACAAGATCTTGAAACAATAGCACCAGCGAAAAGATCAAGAGAATTAGCAGATTTTTTACATAGATGGGCAGATGAAATTACAGCCCAAGGTCCTAACCTGATGCTTCCTCTTGCCGAATCAGCCAAAGAATTAAGTCTTGCGCCGGTAGTTTTACACGTGCGTCCAATCTCCTCTGACGTCTCATTTATACACCATGAACATGAGTATCAAGGCAGTTTCCATAAAAAGGGCAAAGTGATCCTGGCTTATGCTGCCGGCCTCACCATGGCCAAACTGGCAAGAGGCTTAAACCCCTGGATGAGCGCCAGCGAAATAGCGGGTCTGTCCGCCGAACAAGAGGATAAATATTCCGATGAGTCTATCCATAATTTGTTTATCAAATTAAAAGAAACCGGTCTACTGGAGATAAACAAGAAAAACGGATATAGGCTTAATTGCGACCCTTGGAAATTGGCGTCTGCACTGAATTCAAACAAACCTGCTTCGGTGGAAGTAGTCGGTTTTGACACCTGGCGACAAGAACATAAATTCCCACGCCTCATGGAACAAAATGAAGCCAATTTCCTCATAAAATTAAATGGCCACCTGCGGTCCGGAAAATATAAAGCTGCAGATGATCCGCTGGATATGGAAGCGCTCATTGATGCCACCGGACTGCACAGAACAACGATATATAAACTTTTACAGCATCTGCAAAAAGGAGGGTTTACCTCATATGCCAAGGGTAAAAAAATCAAAGCGGGAGATTTTGACACTGAGCGCCTTGGGGAAACTGCTGACAGGCTATCTACTCTTATCTCAGTAAAACCGGTATTGATTTACCCAAGAAATATAACAGACCGCCGAATGATAAATAATAGAGAATTATGCACTCCGCTTGAGGTCAGAGAAATAGCCACACCTGCATCTGAAAGACTAGCGCCTCTATCTCAATTAACAGTTAATGGAGCAACACCGACCAAGAGAGTAGAAACAGTAGTCTTCCAAACACCATCGGCAGAACTTACCGGCCTACGCGCAGATCAAATAACCACCTTCCTGACTGAAAAAAAACCAATAAAAGAGTTATTGGGAGCCTTAAGATACCCCTGGCAGAAACAATTCTGGTATATCACCAAAAAACTTGGCACCAATCCTCCCGCTTCATTTCCTGCAGCTGATTTGCATAATTATCATACCGGGTTTAACTCTCAAACCATTGATTGGCAGCCATTTATTAATCTGGGTTTAACGGAAAGTGCCAGAAAACCCATCAACCCTCTTTTGACAAATGCTGGGGCTTTAGTGGCGGTATTATATGCCAATCCTCAAATCAATCAATTGCTGTCAAAAGCAGAAAGTCCCCAAACCGCTTTAAAGGTATTAACAATGCATCTGGCCCATCTTATTACAAAGAGAAGAAGAAAAATGGGTAAAATATCTTTTAAAAACCAAAGAGAGATGGCCTATCATGACCGGTGTCTTTCTAATCTTAATGAATGCGATCTTCTTTGTCCTTGTCCCGACTGTGCCAGATATTATCAGGAACATCCTCCGAAGGATTTAAGGCAAAGATAAGGAAAAATTTCTTCCGGTGGGAACAATCAGCTTGAGGAAAATTTCAAGGCCTTCATCAAATCAGTCGGAGAAACAAAGATCAAAAATATTACTCTGAAGTCCACCATGAGCCCGGGGATAAAAGTACAATTCATTTAAATTTGGAAGATTGCCACATCTGTTTTATAATCCCAGTATTGTTCTTATTATCAACCAAACTGCCACTGCCCTTTCTTTCTACTAAAATATATGTCCTTTCAGGAAAGAGAAAATACTTCCAGAACTGAAAACGGTTGGCCTGCGCAAGACCTTTACCATGAATATTTACCGGGCGATACCTTACTTTTCCCATTATGTACTTTTGATGGCCAAAATCGCATACAAGTTGAGACTAAAAGTGTTGTCATAGAAGATATCAGGGGAGGAGGCTTTTTCGGTCAGGTGCTTATCCCTGGAAAGGAAGATTTTGTTGTTAAAACTTCGCTCCCTGATCCGTGGCATCATTTCTGGAGAACGGTTAACTGGGATTTTAGGGATATCCCCGCAAGAGACGATGAGACACAAACCCAACTTACCCATCTTGCTGTCAAACTTATACACGATGTCTTGCCCATTGTTTCAAATAACAGATTTTATAGTCCTGATTCTTTGGGATATACCAGACTGGCAACCGGTTTTGCGCAAGTGGTGGAAAAGCTGGATGGTCGTGGCCCGAGATTTGACCTTTCTACTAATGAATACGATAGATTTCGACAAGCACAAAGCCAGCTTAGAAGAATCGCGTACAGTTTAGGTCTTGAGCATGTGGGACAAATCCATCCGGATAATCCTTTTGCGATGGCTAACCTTTGGTTTGATGAAAAAAATAAACAATTTATCTGGCTGGATACTATTCCCGCCATTCCCCACAAAGGTTGGATTTGGCCTTTTTTTAATTATCCTTTCCATCAGAAAATCCGTGACCATTTTGACATGAAAGAACCGACTTTTGACAGAATCCATACAGATCGCTTCAGAATGACTATCAAGCAGTGGGAAAGTAATTTTGATCCGGGTCAATACGCAAAGATCATGGCAAATCTGGAACTTTATGATGAGCTACAAAAAAGATCTCAGCGTATTCCAGAAGAACCTCAATACGACACGGCTATCAGAGAATTATGGGCATCTTTAATAAACTTTTGTTCAGAAAGATCAGTTTATAAGTTATTAGCCGAACCTGTTTTTAGAAACGAAAAACTAGCCTTCTTACGGGATTTATATCATGATCCTGTGTATAGGGTTACTTGGGTAAACAATAATTTTATACTAGCCGGAATTGAAAAAGCGAA
>JALHWS010000026.1 GCA_022866885.1 Candidatus Microgenomates bacterium
AAGGCTACTGGTTCAACGCGTCTGATCTGGCTGATCAGATACCACAGACAATGAAGAGGCTCCTTCTATAAAATCCACTAAAAGAAATTCAGGAGATTGATTTAACTTTTTATCATCTTAAATCCATTTTTCCTATATATTTCATCAAAACTGAAGATAGTATCCAGATGATAATGCTCCATTACGGCCATGTTTGTGCAATCCACGAAGCTGACATTTTTTGAAGTTTGCTGTTTGAAAATTTTCAGAGCCATATTTTCAATTGTTTCATCTAACCAAATAAAACTAAATGGATTTAGAGGTGATTTCATTACTTCAATAAATGATATTGCTCCCGAATGGCTTACTTTTTTACTGATAACGGTGATTGATTCTGAAAATACATAATTTGAAGTATAAAGTTTTGTCTTTTGCAGTTTGAGTATGCTGAGAATTTGTTGAGCTTTAGCGGAATTTGAATCGTCATTTTTTGAAAGCGCCACAAATGCATCGGAATCTACTAGAGCTGAAGTATTCATTTTTTCTTCGGACCTCCATAGAGGTAATGATCGAGATTTTTGGATAAGTCTTTCGGTCCTCCTTTGAGGTTAAGATTAGATAATGCCTGAAGCGTCTTAATTCCGGTATTATCTGCATTTTTTTCCTTTTTCAGACCCTCTTCAATAAATTCTCTCGTGATTTCTGCCATAGAGGAAGATTTGGCTTTAGCCAGTTGAAGAAGTTGGGTATGTGTATCTTCCGGAATGTATATTTGCGTTCTGATCATAGTTGTAGTATACATCAGCTGTATATGTTATGTCAAGAAGATGGACTTAAAAGAAATTCAGGAGGACGATGCCGATGATATCAATATTACATTGATATTTTTAGAGCGGCGGCGATCATGACGGCTGCCGCGGTAAAGCGGATGAGATAGACTTTTAAGGTATGTTTTTCCAGGAGTTTGGGAGCAAAGATAGATAACAGAAACGCCAAAACCATAGATATGGGAAGAGCGGTAACAATATTGGTAATAATCACATTTTCCTTATAAGCTCTATTTTCCATGATTACTCCTATAGCCAAAGCCAGAGACATAGCAAATACAGAAAAAAGCTGTTTGATATTTAATTTCCTGATGTCTTTTTTAAAAAGAAAAAATGAGGGAATAAGCATTATCTGTGAGATAATTGCCATCCAAAGCGTCACCTCCCAATAGCCGTTTTCCGCGATGGATTTTTTGATAAACATCCCCATCAGGGTATAGGAAAGAGTGCATAGAAGCGCAAGGGCAATAGGGAGCCGGATAAAAGAACGGAAAGAAAATTTCTCATCAAGACTGACGAACAATCCGGCAATAAATATTATCAGGACAAAAAAATACTGTATAGGGGATAATATCTCACCCAGAAAGAGGCCGCCGAGTATTGCCACGAAAGCGGTGCGGAAGTTCATCAGGGGAATCAATACGGAAATATCAAGAAGCGTAAGACTCACAATATAAAGGATTCCAAATGCCGTATTGAAGAAAGCGACGAGCAGCAAACTGCCCCAGACTTTGGGAATTCCTACGCCATTTAACAGAGCAATGGGGATAGTAATTAAAAGAGAAAAAAACATCCACAGGAAATTAAAAAGCCAGGCATTTGGTATCGCGTATTTCCCGGTCAGCTTTCCGATAATTGCCACTAATCCGTATGAAAATGAAGCGATCCAAGCGTAAACATAAAAAGGCATAATATTTATTCTTTAGTGACCCACCATTGTTTAAACAAGGTAGCAAGGCCCTTATTGTTCAGTTCAACAAGGAATATTCCGTCAAGTACAGCTTTTTTATTCTGCCTTATCCTCGTAAATCCGGCATGCCAGTGGGCAATTGCAATATTATTTGTAATGGTGATAACATCATAGTCAAATTCGATGTCTTTTTGAGAAGCAGGTACCTCTTCCCAAAGCTTTAGCAATTCTTTTTTAGTGGTATGGGGTTTTTCAAAAGGAGTTTCATAATACTTAAATTTATCTGCAAAAAGAAGAGGAACAGCCTGAGGATCTTTTCCTTCCCAAGCTTTACCCAACTTTGAAAACCATAACTGAAATAGCTTTTTATTCATAGTTTGGGATAATAATATCATAATAAACCATTGGATTGCATGATGCGGGAAATGTGAGATAATTACTATATTTGTTATGTATAGTCCAAAGTTTTCTATCACCAATAAAATCCTCAAAAACATCGGGAATATCGAGGCCTCACGGGAAGTGATTATCAATGCCCCTCTGGTTCCCGCTTACGAGAAAAAATTCCGGGAGGAAGCGATTGTGCGGACTGTTCATCACGGGACGCATATTGAAGGCAACGAACTGAATATTACTGAAGCCTCGCAGGTTCTCAAAGGTCAGCCGATCGTCGGACGCGACCGTGACATCCAGGAAGTGATCAACTATAGAAATGTCATCAATTACCTTGATTTCGTGGCCAAAGGCGAAGTTTCAGGCGGTAAGGTTACCGGGGCGGTTATCAAGAAAATCCACGCTTTGACGGTGGAGAAACTGTTGCCTGACAACCAATGCGGACATTTTCGAAAAAGCCAGGTGGTGGTCAAAAATTCGGTCACCGGCGAGATCACTTTTCGGCCCCCTGCGGCTATAGAAGTCCCTTACCAGATAGAAGAATTTGTTGACTGGCTGAAAGGCTTGTCGAAGGAGGAAGTTCACCCGGTCCTCAAGGCCGGTATCATCCATTACGAGTTGGTCCGGATCCATCCTTTCATCGACGGTAACGGCCGGATGGCTAGGGCAACGGCCACTCTGGCGCTTTTTTTGGAAAACTATGACATAAAGAAGTTTTTCTCTCTCGAGGAATATTTTGACCATGACGCGGCCAGGTACTACGAGGCTTTGAAAAGCGCTTCAGCTGGCGATTTGTCTAAATGGTTAGAATATTTTACTGAGGGGCTGGCGATTGAACTGACAAGGATAAAAGAAAAAGTACAAAGGCTGTCAGTTGACATCCACCTGAAAGAAAAACTGGGCGGCAAACAGGTCTTTTTGTCCGAACGGCAGATCGCGGTGATGGAATATATCCAAAGGGTCGGTTACCTCCAAAACCCAAGTTTTGCCGAGCTTTTCCCCAAAATTTCCGAAGACACCATCCTTCGCGACCTTCATGATCTGATGAAAAAAGGGATTATTAAAAAAGAGGGAAAGACGAAGGCTTCGAGATATATATTAAGATAGTTTGGAATAGCAGACTTTAGTCTGCGTAAATTTGGGCGCGAACTGAAGTTCGCTAATCCATAAAAATAATGTTATTCAGACGTTTAGCCGAATATTTTCAACAGCTTGAATCGACGACTCTCCGTAACAAATTGACGGAGATTTTGGCTGATCTTTTCAAAGAAGCGGGAAAAGGGGAGATCGGAAAGCTCTGTTATCTTCTTCAGGGCAGGGTAGCGCCGCTTTATGAGGCAATTGAGTTTGGGATGGGTGAGAAAATGGTCATTCGGGCTATTGCTTCCGGTACAGGACTGGAAACTGAAGCAGTTTTAAAGATTTTCAAAAATAAGGGAGACTTGGGGGAAACGGTAGAAGAAATAAAATCAGCGAAAAGTCTGCCTTGCCGGCAGGCAGGCGTTAAGCGGAAAGCGGAAAGAAAAATAAATATTAAAGAAGTTTATGAGATTCTTTACAAAATGGCTGAGGCCGGCGGGGAAGGGTCACAGGATGGCAAGATCCAATATCTCGGCAACTTGATAAAGGAAGTTGATCCCTTATCGGCAAAATATATCATAAAAATTGCCATTGCCAAATTACGGCTCGGTTTTTCGGACATGACTATCCTGGACAGTTTGTCCTGGATGATTGACGGAACAAAAGCCAGCCGGTCGCAAATAGAAAAAGCCTACAATGTCCGTCCGGATTTGGGAGACATAAGCGAAGTAATAAAAGAAAAGGGCATCAGGGGATTGGGAAATATTACTCCGGAAGTGGGGACGCCGATTCTGATGGCCCGGGCGGAACGGATGACATCGGGCCGCGACATTATTGAAAAGATCGGCAAGTGCGCCATTGAGCCGAAATACGACGGATTCAGGGTACAAGTACATTTCAGCAAATCAAAATTCAATCCGCCAGCTGGCGGACCAATATACAAAAAAAAGGATGAAAATTTACACTTATTTAAAGAGGATGAGAGATTTATCAGGCTTTTTTCCAGAAACCTCGAAGACGTGACAAAGATGTATCCGGATATTGTGGAGGGGGCAAAAAAACAAATCAAAGCCAAGGAAGCGATTTTGGAAGGGGAAGCGATTGCCTATAACCCGAAAACCGGTGTCTATCTGCCTTTTCAGGAGACTGTTCAGCGAAAGAGAAAATACAATATTTCGGAGAAAGCCAAAGAAGTGCCTTTGAGACTTTTTGCTTTTGATATCCTTTATCTTGACGGACAAAATCTGCTGCCTCTCTCTTACGTTAAAAGAAGAGAAATATTGGAAAATACGATCGGAAAAGGTGAAACCATCCTGATTGCCCGGGAAGAAATAGTCTCCACACCGAAGGAATTGGAGGAGATTTTTGAAGAAAGTGTCAAACAGGGCCTTGAGGGGGTAATGGCCAAAAAACTGGAAGGGGTATACCGGGCGGGGGCGCGGGATTTTAACTGGATTAAATACAAAAAAAGCTATGCCAGCAAGCTGGCGGATACGATTGACGCGGTCGTCATGGGTTATGATCTGGGGCAGGGGAAGAGGACCGGTTTCGGCATCGGCGGGTTTCTGATTGGTTTATACGATCCGAAAAAAGAGAAATTTGTGACGGTTTCCAAAATCGGCACCGGACTGACGGATGAAGAATGGAAGCAATTGAAACTTAGAACTAAGAACCAAAAACTAAGAACAAAGCCCAAAAATTATGAAGTGGATAATATGATGGAGTGTGATGTCTGGGTAGAGCCGAAAATCGTGGTTGAGATCCGGGCGGACGAGATTACCCGCTCACCGGTACATACGGCCGGAAGAGTGATGAAGCCTTCGAAATCCGGCAGCGCATATGATGTCGAAGTGCCGGGTTTTGCGCTTCGATTTCCCCGTCTTGAACGCTTCAGAGGGGATAAAAAACCGCAGGATGCCACGACTGTATCTGAAATCCAGAGAATGTACGGGATGCAATATGGCTAAAGTGCTTTTTTTACCGATAGGTGTAGGTTTGGCTCATACAGGCAGGTCAATTATGATTGCCAGAGAGTTGGAAAAGAGAGGGGTCGATGTCGCCTTCGGCGCCGGGGGTGATGCGGTTGCTCTTTTGGAAAAAGAACATTTCCCTTTTTTTCCTTTACCTGAATTTAAAAGAGCCGTCTACGAAAGAAAAGTAAAAAATAATAATTTTTTTATCTATTCCAGAAAAACAATCGAAACATATGTTCGGGCGGAATTGGATTTATATGACAAGGTGAAGCCGGATCTGGTAGTCTTTGACACCCGGATTACCGCTAAAATCTCCAGCCAAATTGCCAAAATCCCGGTTATTTCCGTCAATAACTCCGACGTCACTCCTTACTACGATTATTCCAAAACAAAATTTCCAGCCACTACCTCTTTAGAGAAATTTTTACCGCCAAGAATTCTTGCTTTATTGGACAGAGGATACGGCCAAAGATTGTTAAGGATTATCGGGCCAAAACTGATGCAAGCAGTATTACTGGCCATGATCATCAAGTGTAGTCAGGCATTACTGAAGTTGGGTTATAAATTCAGCCGTGATCCCTACCAGTTTTTCAGCGGTGATCTGACACTTTTGGCTGATATTCCCCAGTACCGGCCGGTCACCAGGCTTCCTGACAACTATAAAATGGTCGGGCCGATTTTCTGGGACGGGGGAGAGAAGTTACCCTGTTGGCAGAAAGAAGTTGAAGGGAAGAAAGAAATTATTTATGTGACAGCCGGCGGGACCGGGGATAAAGAGATATTTTTGAAAATATTGGAATTTTTGGAAGAGACGAATTTTACCGTCGTAGCCACCGCCGGTAACACCCTGAAGCCGTCCGCAGTCAGGTTTGACAATCCGAATATATTTGTCACTGATATTGTGCCCGGGGCTTGGATTATGAAAAGAGCCAAACTGGTGATTTTCCCGGGGGGCAACTTGACCGCTTACCAGGCTTTAAGTTTTGGGGTGCCGCAGATTTGTACGCCGTTTCATATAGATCAGGAAGATAACGCCAATCAACTCGTGAGGCTTGGGACAGGGATTATGTTGAATCCACGCCTCAATTTTTCCAAAGATGCGCTTCTGAATGCCGTAGGCAGGATTATGGTTGACGAAAAATACAAAGCAAACGCCAAAAGGATGCAAAAGATACTGGCCGGATATCATGGGGCAAAGACGGCGGCGGAGGAGATAATAAAATATATAGATTGTCATTGCGATCCCGAGTCCGCCAGCTGGCGGATCGAGGGAGAAGCCACCGCCATCAGGCGGGATCCCGCTGAGGCGGGACAAT
>JALHWS010000027.1 GCA_022866885.1 Candidatus Microgenomates bacterium
ATACGTAAAATATCATAACCGACGACGCGAAGAAGGAAAACAGAGAAGATGACCAGGAAGAGGCCGATCAGCGAATAAACGATTGTATCCTTACCATTTTTCAGTTTCTTCGGATCTCCTGAGGAAGTCAGGACCAGTACGCTTCCGTACAAAACAGAGAGGAAAGCAATTCCTCCGGACAGGGCGAAAACAATCCGCAGGATCGACTGGACGAATACTCCAGGGACAGTAGAGAGACAGCCCAAGACTGTATAGTAATGTTTGGGAGAAGACAGGCATGACATACAAGCATCCCAGTTGGGAGGTTTACTTCCCGGATCATCTTTACACCAGCCGCACGGATCACAGCTTGGCTGGCCGGTAGGTATCAGGGCAAAGTTGATCATTGTGGTAGGCGCTTGAGGGATACTATGTGTGGTTGTAGGTGTGGTATTGATGAGAGATAAAGTCGGAGTAAGATTAGAGGGAGGTAATGTGGGGGTGTTGTTTGGATTAGCCGGGATTTTCCAATCAATTTCTCCTACGTTTGCTATCCACGGATCGTTCAGAAGACCAGAAGCATTATTTTGATTGATTATGGCGTAATTACCGTTCCAGGGCATAAAGTAAACTGTATTTGGAATGTATTTTTTAATTTGTTGAGTCAGGACAGCATAATCAAACGTGTTTTTTGCCGGTTCGAAACCGCCGCTTCCGGGTCCAAATTCGGTAATGGCAAATGGTTTAGGATGAGAAAAAAAAGACTGGTAAATTGCGGCGTAATCTGAATCTGCGGCGGTTAAATTCTTAAACATATCCTCCCACGGCCCGTAATAGTCGGGGTGATAGTAATAATCTAATCCAACAATATCAACAACGTCGTCACCGGGATAATACGAATCCGGTTTACCAATACCTGAATAATAATTAGCAGGTGAGAATACCCATAATACATTATTAATTTGTTTGTCTTTGTAATAATTAAAAACGTGGCGCCAAAGAGCTTTATATTTTGTCGCGTGATCGGCAAATTGGGTTGATGTCCATCCATTTCTGGCCGTCCACCACATCCATGAGGTGCCATTCATTTCATGAAAAGGCCTAAAAAGGACAACGACGCTGGGATTGGTATTTTGCATGTCAAGTAAATATTCGGCTTTTTTATCCAAATCGGCATGAAACCGAATATAGGCAGGGCTGTTTTGATATTGAGGGTCGTACAGTTCGGCCAAACCGTTGGCACCAATGTTTAGATCGGAATTGTGACCACAATTAGTGTAGGGGGGAGTAGCGACACAACTGCAATAAGTATTATCTGGCCCACAATTAACAAAGCAGTTTACGCCATCACCGGACCATGGGTTGGTTATATGCCAGGAAATAATCACCAAACCGCCTTTATCCCAGTGTTCTTTGATTTTACTAAGCATGCTTTCAACTTCAGTACAATAAGAGAAATCAGCGCCGATTAATCCGATTGTTTGCTTGGGGGTGGCGTTAACATTGGTAATATAGGTGTTGTATCTTGTGGGAAATGTTCCGTCGACACTGGAACCAATGTGTTGACCGGAAATTACTTTATTTTCTGTTTTAGTAGAAAGACTTTGAAAATAATTAAGCAATTGTTTTGCTTCCGAGATAGCATTAGGATTGGCGGGTAGAGTAGCAAAAGCCTTTTTCGGCATTAAGAAAAAAAATGAAACAATAATTAAAGATATTAAATATTTCTTCATATCGTCTTCCATTTTCCCAGCAATTTATTCAGATCACTCTCATTTACTTTTCCGTCTCCGGTGATATCATTCACGTTTGTCATCCATTTACCAAGCAGCGTATTCAAATCAGACTCATTAATCAGGTTGTCGCAATTGAAGTCACCTGATAAAGCAAGCGGACAAGACGTCTGATACTCAAAGGCGCCAAGGTCATATTCGGACGTGGCGTTGGTATCCGGGCCATCCAGGGGGCGGGAAATATTATTAAAATCAGTAGCAGGCGCATTAATATTTGCAGTGATAGCGCCAACTCCCTTATCAATTGCCGGAGAATCGGGTTTGAGCTGGAACCTTTGAGTGATCGTGTCAATGGCCTGTTTAATGTTTTGAGCCATTATTTGGTTATTGCGGTAATATTCATTAAAATTGGTGGCCGGAAGAACACAACCGGAACAGTAAAAGGCAGGATTACGGTCAAGGACAAAATCGGGATTGTAATTGCTTAGTGAATTGCCATGAGGGCCGCCAACAAACAGGGGATCTTCTTTAGTGATAGTATTGTTAACGCTTATTTCTTTAATTGCTTCTGGAAGGTAAGCAATATACGAATTGATAGAGACGTCAATGATAAGGTTATGATCTGCGTAAACAGTACCGGGAAGAGTCGCGTTTACTCCGGTGCATATTTGGCCCACCCAAGGACAATCGTAACGTTGGGTGTAGGGGGTATCGGCGTTGTAACATGTACGTGAATCCTTTGGGTCGAGTTTATCGACCACCGGACCGGCCGCCACCAGGTTGTTGCGGATAAAGATATTATTTACGTTGGGATTAGAAGTAGAACAACGATCAGGCTCTGATCGTGTTTGAATATATATACCACCGCGATTGGCCCCATAAATAGTGTTATTGAAAATACTAATATTTTGCCGCAGGGCGCATGAGTTATTAATGATAATACCAGCCCAGGTGTTGTGGCTAATGACATTGTTGTAGATGTTGACGTTTTCGGTGGCATATCCGGGATCTTCCGCGCCAATGGATATCCCGCCTTGGACATTAAATAATTGATTGGCATAAACATCAATATTTTTTGTTGGACCATAGGAATCGATATAAATTCCGGCAGTGTGTTCGTTGTAAGCCACCTTATTATGATGAATGGAGCCATATGATGAACCTTGTTTAGCATCAATGCTCAGAGTGCCGACGCGGCCAAAATATTCTTTGCCATGATTGTCGGGCCGGCCGGTAAACATGACGAAATTATTTTTTACCTCGAAATTGGCAGTGTTGGCGATAGTAATCATCTCCTGATCGCTTTGCCAATCCAATCCCGGTACATGGTCATTGGTGGCATTAATGACAGTGTTTCCATCAATGGTCACATTTTCTGATAGCCAAACACCAATACCGGAAGAGTAAGTTTCCTGAGTTGTATTTTGGTTAACAATGATATTGTTAGAGTTGTAAACAAAAATACCGGTATGAGGTGAATGAACATTAGGGTCATCACAGGTAATACCATTAGAACAATAGATTATTGGGGGTGAATTAATTAATTGTAATTTAGAAACTTTGATAAAGCTCTTATTAAGAATATTAAACATACCATAGTTGCCAATTTGAGCGGTTAATAAAGTATCGTCAATCACCACGTTTTCATCAGCGTAGGCGCTGAAAGTGATGTAATTTCCGGCAGCTCCGGAATATTTAACTGTCACTTGCTCTTTGTAGATTCCACCTCTAATATATACCGTATCGCCGGGTGTTTTTGCGCTATCAGCTCCCTTTTGGATGGTTCTAAAAGCGCAAACCTGACTAGTGCCGCTTCCGGGATAAGCGCTGGAAGATTTTCCGGTACAATTAACATCATTGCCGTTCGTAGCCACATAATAATCAGTCGCCCAAGCCTTTTTCGGCATAAGAAGAATAAATGAGGCAATAATTAGCAAAGTAAAATATTTTTTCATAATGTTTTCCAATTCCCCAGCAATATATTCAAATCACTCTCATTCACTTTTCCGTCTCCGGTGATATCATTCACGTTTGTCATCCATTTACCAAGCAGCGTATTCAAATCAGACTCATTAATTAGATCATCGCAGTTAAAATCTCCGGAAGAAGCGAGGAGACAGGAGGAAGGAGTTGGAGAAGAGCTCGCGGTAATCATGTTTGCTAATTGTTGGCGTTGAGCCTCAAAGACGTAACCGTGTGATGGCCACTTGGCTTGTTCATAGATACTGGTGTTGGCAAGAGTTAGTGGCATAATTGACTGAACCACACCGTCAACATTTATGCCCTTATTTTTAGCCAGCAACAGGTATTCATAATCCTGGGCGCCGCGGCGCCAGTTTTTCATACGGATTGAAGCAATAGGACCATTTAAATGGTAATTGACTGATCCGATAACATCAGTGCCGGGATAAAAAAAAGTGCCGTCGCCATTGGCACGATTATCAAAAGTTAAGGGATCGGTAAAAATATCGGTATTGGTGTTATCAGCAGTATCGGTCCAAAAAGTGGTCATCCAATAAAAATAAAGATTAAAATTATTTTTCCAAATAATCCAAGGATTTACCCGGGGATCGGTGGCATCGGTATCGATTATCATTGATCCCGTCCGTGGTCGGTAACCATTATAAATACCAAATTTACGGCCGGCTAGTTGTTCGGCGGCAATAAGAGAAAAATCAAAGGTGGGGGTGCCGCCATAGCACCAGATGTCAACATAACCTTGAAGGTCGGAAACAACATGGCTGGTGACAAAACCGGGGAGGCTTTGGCCGACGCCGGGATTATTGTGAGTCCAGTTGGCCTGTTGTTTGATTTCACTATAACAGGCGGTGATATCACTGCAAGCGCCAGGTTCGTCAGGATTAAGGTATTTAAAACGAAAAGTATTGGGAGCATTGGCACGAAACCAACTTTCCCAAGCGTTAGAGCCATCTCGCCAATAGCTTTCGGAGGTGGTGCCATCTGCTTTTCGATATTTTTCCGGAAGGTTGCCATAGAGGCCAATCACAAAGGTGTTGTTGCCAACACTCTGACCCGGGCCGGAATATTTTTGATCAGGAGTATAGAGTGAGCCGTTTAAATAAGGTTTATGGTAGGTGTCTAGTTTGGTGAATTCGTCAACAAAAGTGGCAATATTAAAGCGGTGGCGGTGGGCCATTTGATGGTATTTCTGTTCAAGGGAGTAATAAGCAGGGGTGTCAGAGGTCAGTCCGTGACGTTTGGCGATATCATTTCTTTCAATGGCAAAAATATTACGCAGATGCTGCTGGTCGGGGAGAGCAAAGTCATAGACAAATAGTTCCAGAGGAATTGTTTGATAAACAGAGTTGTTGACGAGAATGTTGATATTGCCTTGATATTTACCAGTCAGAGCGGTGGGCGGAATCCAAATGTCGGCCCAAATTCCCTGATTTTTATTGGCCTCAATATTAAATGAAGAGGTAAGCGGAATTAGGGCGTCGGGTACCCAGCCTGAATAATAATCTGATGGAGTGGCGGCGGGGGAATACCAGGCCCAGTCGATTCCGGATTGGGTGCGTTTGGTAACTTTGAGGTAATGTTCTTTAAAAAGTTCGATATTTTTATCGCGGTAGTTAAAAGGATCAGTCGAACCGGTATCTGAGTTGGGAATTTTAGACAATCCGTTTGTCAGATCACTTACTTTAACATTGACATTATTTATTCCTGAACCGTCAGCTTGGATGATTAACTGAAATGCGACTATTTCATTTTTTGCTCCGAAGAGACTGATCTGATTACCATTCCACACAGGATTATTAGAACTTGTAGCAAGTGAATTTGAAATATCATCTTTTTTGATTTTTTCACTGTCATCCACGGACCAGATGCGACTGATACCGGCCAAAGCAGTAGTAGGAGAAGAAATAAAAAACAAAAAAGTCGATAAAATGATAAGGAAAAGTTTTTTGACCATTATCAATTAATTATACAATCTATATTGTCTTCCAATTTCCCAACAGTTTATTCAGATCACTCTCATTCACTTTCCCGTCTCCGGTAAGGTCTTTTCCACCTGTTAACCATGAGTTTAGAAGGGTATTCAAGTCGCTCTCGTTTATTTTCCCGTCACAGTTGAAGTCACCGGAAGAGGCTAGAGAACAAGAAGCTAAACAAGAAGCAATTGGATTTTTATACGGACCGTTGGCGAGAGCTTCAATTAACGGTTGATCATTATAATCGGGATTGCCGAGTTCAAAAATAGAAAAACCTTTCATGCCTTTTAGCCGGCCATAATTAATTTTGCTCACTACACCAGCTGCATCAAAATAATTAACACCATCACTTTCTCTATACCAGCCTATACCCATATAGACTTTAGTCGGATCATTGCCGAGATAAGTATTGAACTCTTTAAAATAATCAATTTCCCTTTGCCAGGTGGCATCATCAAGAGTGTACTGCATGGGAGAAATG
>JALHWS010000028.1 GCA_022866885.1 Candidatus Microgenomates bacterium
CGCGGCGGGACAGTTGTTCTTTAGCTGGTTGGTCTAATTTGATTTTCAATTTGCCGGCGGCATTGTCGATAATTTTCTCCAGATCTTCCGGATTATAAAAGTTTAATCGCTGGACGATGCCAAAGCGGTCGCGAAGGGGAGCGGACATAAGCCCGATCCGGGTGGTGGCGCCGATGATGGTAAATTTCGGCAAATCAAGCCGGAGAGTCCTTGCAGAAGGCCCTTTGCCGATGACGATATCCAGGGCAAAATCCTCCATAGCCGGATACAAAGTTTCCTCAACCACTTTGTTGAGCCGGTGGATTTCATCGATAAATAAAACATCACCTGGTTCAAGATTGGTCAGGATCGAAGCCAGATCACCTGAACTTTCGATGGCCGGACCGCTGGTCACTCTGATATTGACGCCCATTTCTTTGGTGATCAGGTGAGCGAGGGTGGTTTTGCCAAGTCCAGGGGGCCCATATAAAAGCGTGTGTTCAAGCGACTCTTTCCTTTTTTTGGCGGCGGTGATGGCCACATGGAAGGATTGTTTGACGCGGGATTGGCCGAAGAATTCGTCCCAAGCAGAGGCGCGAAGGGAGACGAAAAGCTTTTCCTCTTCGGGTGATTCCAGTAGTTTAGCGGTAGGTTTGAGTGTCATAGTAAGTTACTTAAGTCACTTAAGGTGCTTAAGTTTTTTTCCCCAACCACTTCAGCGATTGTCTTATTTTATCAGATACAGAACCTTCGGAATCTTTCAGGGATTTGAGCGCTTCCCGGCTTTCGGCAGGAGTGAAACCGAAAGATTTCAAAGCGTCGATAATCTCTTTGGTTTCACCGCTATCGGCACCTAAATCAAGGAGGCCGAGACTGCCGAGCTTGCTTCGAAGTTCAATGATGATTTTCTGGCTGTTTTTGGTCCACAAACGGGGAACGCTAGTGAAAAAGGAAACATCGCCTTTAATGATAGCTTCCTTGATTTTTGGTAATTTACCGTTACTGAAAATTGAAAGGGCGGTTTTCGGGCCGATGCCGGAAACCGATAATAGAAGTTCAAACATAGCCAGTTCATCAGGAGTCTCGAAACCGTAAAGATCAAGCGCGTCTTCTTTCACATGGGTATGGATGAATAAGGAGAGAGACTGGTTAAGTTTGGTGTGCGCAATAATATCGGCTGGCACAGAAACTTTATAGCCAACGCCGCCGACTAAGATTGTCAGATAGTTAGTACTTTTAAACTTTATAGTGCCTTCAAGATAAGAGATCATAGACGTAAATTTATGGTTTTGCCGTATTTGTTCGCAGGTAAAAATTTTCTTGCTCCGCAACTCGCTCGAGACGAAGCGTTCTTCTCTCCATGAAACTCTACTTCTCTCGCTCAAAATGCGATCTGCGAAAATTTTCACCGTGCTTCGCAAATACTTCTTTATTTTAGATTATTTACTTTATACGAAAAACAGTGGGTTAACGCAATAGCCGCCGCGTCCGAGACATCATCCGGAGTAAGAATTTGCGGAAGTTTGAAAATAGTTTTTACCATCTGCTGAATCTGGTTTTTATCCGCCCGGCCGTAACCAGTCAAGGCCATTTTAACCTGGAGGGGAGTGTACTCGAAGATGGGAATTTCATTTTGGCAAAGGGCCAGTTGGACGACTCCTCTGGCTTGGCCGACGATAAGGGCGGTCTTGGTATTTGTGCCCCAAAAGAGACTCTCTAAAGCACAGACGTCGGGGTGATATTTTCGGATAAGGGAAGTAAGTGACTTATGTAACTTAAGTAACCTAAGGGAGGAAGATGAAGAAGAGGAAGTGAGAATAGTATCACTGTGTTTGAGGATGACTTTGCCTTTTTCTTCCAAAACAAGGGCGATTCCGGTGATGGCGATGCCGGGATCAATTCCGAGGACTAACATATAAATTATTATATCACGTTATCCTATAGCGAGTTGACAGAGAGAGAGGCAAACTGCTATGATTCCCGCTATTATGGCAGGATTATCTCCTCTCGAAAGAGGCTTGATGTTGGCAGGTACTATTACAACTCTAGCAGGTTGTGCAACTCCTGCGGTTCCAACACCGACTAAGGCGCCGGTAATTCCCCAAGCAGCTGCTCCTCAAGCAACAATGACTGCCCTTTCACAAGATATTGCTTGTTTAACTCCAAGCGATACCCGAAAACTTGAAGATTGCGCCAATCGTGTAGATTATCAAACCATCGAACCGCGTATCAACAAACTCTCCGAAATAATTTCAGACCCTGGTGTTTCAGAAAAATCGCAGACAAATTTATCCAGTGTTCTATTAACAATAATGGAAATGCAAAAAGCACGGAAAATACGATGGTATATCTATAGACAAAAAGGAGATATCGGATACACTCAAAAAGGCAGAAGTAGAATTGTATTACCTGTAATCGGACAAGATTTTTTTGTGGCGGTAGTTTTACCTCAAGATCAGCCTGATATTGAAGCGGATAGATTAGGTGTTGACTTCCATGAACTATTTCATGCAGTAAGAGCTTATGAACGATTTAGGCAGGGTGCTGATCCTGCAACCGATCAAGCTCCAATACAGGAGGAATATGATGCCGAATATTATGAATTATTTATAGAGAAAATTGCCAGGCTCAGAGGGATGAGATCAAAAGACATAAGCGCTCTATTGCAAACTGACGGAATTGACCTGGCAGAAGTAGTGTATATGTTTGACGGTAACCATATAGGACCGGAAAGTAAGATATATCAATATCTTTCAGATTTGCGTATAAGATTTATCCTTCAACGTGAAGTAACAAGAGCCAAGAAGAAGTTAGCAGTAATGCCAAATGATCAGGAAGCAAAAAAAGATCTACAGAAAGCTAAAGACCAAATTAAAGAAATCGACAATCTATGGAATGGATTTCCAGCTTCAGGATCAGCAGATTCTAATATTTTAAGAACTATTAAATCCCGGAAAGACTTATTTGATCCAAGTTTTTTCCCGACTTCACAACAGGGAAGATGGGGAGGAACTAGTTTGGTAGATCATCGATATCGCCCAGATACTCGGAGTAGATTACCAGCTAGAGGGGTTGTTTTTGCCGGAACGACAAAAGGAGTTCGTCACCCGCGATTTGTCACAAGAGCGCCGGGAAGGCGCGCTTAAGAGCCCTCTTTGGGATTTCTCGTTCAGCTTCTTTTAAGTATCTTTTCAGTATTCATTTTGATACCTTGCCAAAGAGAAAATGTCTGTGGTATATATAGAGTTTAATATGCCCAAGAAATTTGTATATTTCTTTGGCGGGGGTCGGGCAGACGGCAACGAGAGTATGAAGAATCTGCTCGGCGGCAAAGGGGCAAACCTCGCTGAAATGGCAGGACATAAAGACCTTCAATTGCCCGTTCCCCCGGGATTTACCATCACCACCGAAGTCTGCACCCAATATTTCGAAAACAAAAAAACCTTCACCAAAAATCTCCGCGACGAAGTCAGCAAAGCTCTTTCAAAGATAGAAAAACTGATGGCCAAAAAATTCGGCGACCCCCAAAATCCCTTACTCGTTTCCGTCCGATCCGGAGCCCGTCGGTCAATGCCTGGGATGATGGAGACGGTTCTCAATGTCGGCTTGACTGAAAAAACAATTCCCGGAATGATTGAAAAAACCAACGGAAACGAGCGGTTTGTTTATGACGCATACCGCCGGCTGATCATGATGTATTCGGACGTGGTGATGGAAAAAGCGGCCGGGATTGAGCCGGAACATGACGAGGCGGGAATCCGCAAACGTCTGGAAAAAATCATGGGAAGGCGGAAGAAAGAAAAGGGAGTGGTCAATGATACTGATTTGGACAGCGGAGATTTGAGAAAATTGTGTGTTCTTTTTAAAAAAGAAATAAAGAATGTTTTAAAAAAGGATTTTCCCGATGATCCGTATGAGCAGTTATGGGGCGGGATTGCGGCGATTTTTTCCTCCTGGAACGGTAAAAGAGCGGTCTCATATCGCCGAATTGAAAATATCCCGGATAGTTGGGGGACGGCCGTTACTGTCCAGTCAATGGTTTTCGGCAACATGGGGCAAGTTAGTGCTACCGGTGTAGGTTTCACCAGAAATCCGGGTAACGGCAACAACCATTTTTACGGCGAATACCTGACAAATGCTCAAGGTGAGGATGTGGTAGCCGGGATCAGGACGCCATCTCCAGTTAACGAATGGTCAAAAAACAACCACAACCGAGATTTAATCAGTATGGAGCAGGGAATGCCCGTCTTGTACAAAGAACTCTTTGAGATCCAAAAGAGACTGGAAAAACATTACCGCGACATGCAGGATATCGAGTTTACGGTGGAAAAAGGCCGTTTATTTATGCTCCAGTGCCGCATTGGCAAACGTAACGGGCCGGCAGCGGTCAAGATGGCGGTTGACATGGTGAAGGAGAAACTGATTAGCCCAAAGGATGCAGTGATAAGAGTGACTCCCAGTCAACTGGACGAACTGCTTCATCCCATCATTGATCCCAAAGAGGAAATGAAGGTAAAGCCGATTGCTTATGGTTTGCCGGCCGGGCCGGGAGGAGCCGGCGGCGAGATAGTTTTCAGCGCTTTAATGGCGGTTAATTGGGCTAAAGAAGGCAAACAAGTGATTTTGGTCCGCGAGGAAACTAATCCTGAAGACGTCGAAGGGATGCGAGCGGCTCAGGCGATACTGACGGCCAGAGGAGGCATGACTTCGCACGCGGCTTTGGTGGCCCGCGGCTGGGGAAAATGTTGTGTTGTGGGCTGCGGGGCGCTTCATATAGATTATTTTGACAAAAAAATGGTCGTTGATAACAAAACTTACCATGAGGGCGACTGGTTGACCTTAAACGGCAGTAAGGGGACGGTTTACGAGGGAGAATTAAAAATGATTGAGGTGTCGCAGGAGAATAAAAACCTAAATGCATTTTTAAAACTGGCTGATCAGTTCCGCAAGCTGAAAATCCGCACTAACGCCGATACGCCAGAGGATTCAAAAAGGGCGCGCGCCTTCGGAGCCGAAGGGATCGGTCTTTTCCGGATTGAACACATGTTTTACGGCAAAGGCAGCGATAAAGCCCTTTTTATTTTGCGGAAAATGATTGTCTCCAAAAATGAGGAGGAAAGGCAAAAAGCCCTCAATGAGCTTTTCCCGTACATGAAGTCGGATATCAAAAACACGCTTTCGGTCATGCATGGCCTGCCAGTAACCATCAGGCTGATGGATCCGCCCCTGCATGAATTTGTCCCCAGGGAAAGAAAACAGCAGGAAGAGCTTTGTAAAGATTTGAAAATCAGTTTGTTTGATTTCCAAAAACGGGTACACGCTCTTCGTGAAAACAATCCGATGATGGGACACCGGGGAGTAAGATTGGGGATCACTTATCCGGAAATCACCCGGATGCAGGTAAGGGCGATTTTTGAGGCGGCCGCCCAGCTTCTCAAAGAAAAAATCAAAGCCATCCCGGAAATTATGATACCGGTTGTCGGTGAAGTGAAAGAATATTCTCATCAGAATGAAATTATCAAAGAGGTACACCTAGAAGTGTTGAAAAAATATTCCCTGAAAAAAATTCCCCATCTGGTAGGGACCATGATTGAGGTTCCCAGAGCGTGCATCACTGCCGGAAA
>JALHWS010000010.1 GCA_022866885.1 Candidatus Microgenomates bacterium
CCCTTGGGGAGATTAATACTCCGCTGAAATCAGGATCCAATTCAGTTTTTCTAAACTGGTGAAACATTAACTCAATACTGAATAGGGATGAAAATATTTGATTGTAAGGTATGGAAGATAGACAACTAGCTATGGTTATGTTATCTACATGATTCGTGGCATCTGTCATCAGCAACACGGCATCTTCCGGTGCTAGAATGGCTTCACCTGTAGTTATATATAATTCTGCGTTTTTCTCACCAGTTAAAGCTCCCCAACATAAGTCGTTTGATGGATCAGAATTGTTTCTCGTAAGTCTATACATAAACCGAGCATGATCATCTGATCTACCCTGACCTAAAAAGGGTGCATTTTGTCTAACCCTTCTTTTATATGTAGTAACGCGTGCTGTTTGGGTGGGTGTGAGTAGACGTAAACCGCGTTTTCCATTGCCAACCAAAAGTCTTGAATCTGTAATATGGCCGAAATATAAATGACTCTTACCTTTGGGTTCAGGTTTAAGAACAATAACCGTGAGGGATGTCGCCGCCAAATCTTTGTGAAGTTTTTTTGGAGACACTTCTTTATACAAATGCAATTGCTGGTTAAGTTTGCCAACGCTTGCATTTGCCGCACAGACAGCTTTATTAAGCAACTTTTGAGTTAATAATGTCTCATAAGTTTCTTCTTTAAGTCTTTCAGCAAGAAATCTTGTACAAGAACCAACCGCTAGTGTCGCAGCTTGGAAAGCAGGAGAAGGATCCGGATAATATCCCTGAATAACTTTTCTGGTCATTCCATCCGCAACAGCACAGATGAGACAATCGCCAACCACAGCTACGCAGGGGACAGCATCTTCCATGGGTTTTCCCGTTCTTATATGAAGGTGCGCTGTGCAAATCTGTCTATTATCAAAAAGCATCTCTCCAGACGCCTCAGGAAAAGGATCGATTCTCAAACCGACTCTTGTTTCAGCGGACATGTTAGGAAAGGATTATACCTTGGAAAGAAAGGATAATCAAAATCCTATTCCATGTTTCATCTATTATTATGGCAAAATGGTCAGAGATAGCTGCCGGAGAGAATTATATACCTGTTTGAAAAAATCAGTCGTCTTTTCAATAGTTTTCCTGATGGAGATAAAAGGAGTTGGGGTAGAAACAATTGCCGTCGGACTGATCGTTGACTCTTCCTGATTATTCGTAGTTCCTCCAGTTCCCATCCGGTTATCCGGAAAATTGCCGGTATCTTCGGTTGGCCGGACAAAGGTATTGGGTCGGTTGATGGCTGGATTGGTCGGGCCAAGAACCGGAGTGTTGTAGTTTTGCGGCGGATTTTGAGAAGAATTTGCCGTAGGCGATAATTGACCACCATAATCCGGCTGGTTGGGGATGATAGTTTCTTCCGGGTCCTGAAATGGCGGGACGTAGCGGGTAGGTGAAGGGCCGTAAGTAGGTGTTGGCGGGGCTGGAGTAGCCGTCGGTTTAGGCTTTTTAGTAGGTGAGGGCTGCGGCACTTCCGTCGGTTCTTCCTCGTACGCCGGTGGCTCATGATAGCAGCCTGCGCCTGAACCGGGCGGATTTTTAGCATCATAGTCTTCTCCGGACATAACCACTTCACCGCAGCATTCACTGTTGCAAGTGCCCGCGCATCCGCCGGTGAAATCACCCCGGCGGCATGGAGCTTCACCGGAAAACTTGCAGGCTCCCCAAGGATAACCGGTATGGTAAACGACGCGGATGCATTTGGAGCAGTTATCGGGGTCGCCTTTGTCCACTAGGCAGGAATTAACCTCAAAACCGTGCTCATCATATTTACCGTAATCGCATGAATCATAGTCGAAGGCGCCTTCCCGCGTAACATGGCGGCCGCCGTCAGGACAATAATTATCAGCCGCTTTGCTTCTGGTTTCCAGTTGGCTGTTTTGGAGGAAAACCGAAGTGCCGACTACAGAAAGGGAAAGAATGCTAAAGAGGGCTAAAAAAAAGATATTTTTATTTCGGATTTTCATATATTTCTTTTGTCATTGCGAGCAAAGCGAAGCAATCCCGTCCGAGATTGCCACGGCCCCGATTAAATCGGGACCTCGCAATGACATAGAATTGCGTAAGTCCTGATTATTGATAGTTATAATCTATATCCAATAATGCCGTTTGTGCGTCATCCAGTCCTTTTGACCTGAGCCAATCGAAGAAATTGATTTTTGCCAAAGCCTGGCCGTCTTTATTGAGGATGACGGTAAAGGAAAAATGGCCATTTTTAAATCCGCCGGTTTTCACGGAAAAATTTTCCGCCTTGTAGGGACTCAAGTTTGCTAAAAAGACATCCGGATGGTTAATCCTTTGAAACTCTTTTTCCTTTTCCGCTGCTTTTTCCGGGAAAGTGTCTATGAAGGCGTTGGTGACCGTTGGTTTTTTGATCTCCAGCGGCTGGTAACCGTTGGTGAATTTTTGAGATTCGGGCGATTCAGTGGCTTTTTTCAATGACAACACTAGGATAAGGATAACGAGAAGAACCAGACCGATGGCGATAATGATCAATAACTTCTTTTTGTTCATATTCTTCTCAACCAGCCGCGAAAATATGGTGCGTCAGTTGTCTCAATTCTTCCTATTGTGACCTGTCCGCGACCGTCCCAATGGCCCTCAGCGACTTCAAAAGTATCGGCGTCATAGATCTTCGTTACATAAGCGATATGGCCGTAAGTGTACCAATCCCAAAGAGGCAGGTCGCCCACCTCAATTTGAATTGTACCATTATTTTTTTCGACAAACTGGTAGCCGGTAGGCGGTGTGGTGATGTAAGCTTTGGCATAAAGCGTTTCCGGGAAAGCAGTACCGCCGGCAATCAGATCAGCTGCTTTGACGAAGCCGACACACTGGAGATATTCGTTGTTAAAAGTGGAAATACGCATTACTTCAATGACAGAAGGAGGAAGAGGGGGAGTAATATTCTCTACACAGGAAAAATTGCGCATAGTGACTCGACCCCAGACACCATCTTCTTCACAATTGGCGATTATTGAGTTAACCAATTGTTCAACTTGGTCCAAACCTGCAGGCGGGACATTGGTAATGTATGGGATAACCGGCGTCGGGATCGTCGGTTCGGGGATGGGGGTGATAGTGGGAGTCGGGGTGGCCGTTGCTACTGGCGGCTGCCAGAATTTCAGCTTAATAGTGAAAGGATCGAAAGCGAAGGAGGGATGGGGTGGAAAATTGATAGTAAAAAGGATCAGAAACAGAAAAACAAAACCAATTAGGGCAAAATTCTTCTTCATGGTCTTCTTCCAGTTTAGA
>JALHWS010000029.1 GCA_022866885.1 Candidatus Microgenomates bacterium
CCAAAATCAGCTCTTTTGTACATTGAACAGATCCAAACATTTTTGGATAGTCTGGGCTTTGGGGAAATCGTAACCGTTATGGGACGATACTTCGCTATGGACCGTGATCATCGCTGGGACCGGACGGAAAAGGCTTACAAAGTTTTGACTGAAGGGATTGGGGATAAAGGAACTAGTACTCAGGAAATAATCAAACATTCTTATGAGAAAGGAATAACGGATGAATTCATACTTCCTTCGGCGGTCACCAAAGACGGAAAATTAACCCCCAGAATTTCCGCAAACGACAGCGTCATTTTTTTTAATTACCGGATTGACCGTCCCCGACAATTGACAAACGCTTTTGTTTTGGAAAACTTTAAGCGTGATGCCAATCTGCGCGATTTTGATCCTTATTCCGTCAAGTACTTCAAAAAACATGAGGTGATAGAGTGTCTATTGCAGGAACCTTTCGAGAGAGGTCCGATGATACCGCATCTTTATTTCGTGACCATGACTGAATATAGTAAATCTGTTCATGTCTCAAATGTCGCCTTCCCGCCGCAGATAGTTTTAAATCCTTTAAGCGAATGTATCGCCAAACAAGGCCTATACCAACTGAAACTGGCTGAAAGTGAAAAAGAACGTTTCGTTACCTATTATTTCAACGGACAACGGGAAAATCCTTTTACCGGAGAAGACATCACTATCGTTCCTTCTCCGAAAGTGCCGACTTATGACCTGAAACCGGAAATGTCTGCCGCCCAGATAACGGAAAAACTGTTAGAAAATCTTAAAAAAGACCGTTACCATCTAATCATCATGAATTTTGCCAATCCGGATATGGTTGGTCATACCGGTGCGATCACGGCCACCGTTAAAGCCTGCGAATATCTGGACGGTTGTCTTTCTAAAATTGTTCCTGCCATTTTAGACAAAGGTGGTACTGTTTTTATTACCGGTGATCACGGAAACGCCGAAGAATTAATCAATCCGAAAAGTAAAGACGTTGACACCGAGCATTCCACCTATCCGGTTCCTTTTATTACCATAAATAACGATTTTCGTGGCAAAAATATTTCTCTTATGAAAGGAGTTTTGGCTGATGTTGCTCCAACAATATTGGACTTGATGAAAATAAAAAAACCGCAATCAATGACCGGTAGAAATTTGTTGGAAAATATATTATCATAAGACACTTAAGTTACTTAAATTATTAATAAATAAAGGAGGAATCAATATGAAGATTACACTCTCAGTCATAAAAGCGGACGTCGGTTCCGTCGGCGGTCATAATATCCCAAGTAAAAAGCTGGTGGAAACGATCGAAAATCATGTCAAAAAAGCCGGACCGAGACTGCTTAAGGATTACAAAATTTCTCATACCGGTGATGATACGGCCATTCTGATGTCACATACCCACGGCGTTGACCATAAAGATATTCATAAACTGGCATGGGACGCTTTCGCCAAAGCGACGGAAGTAGCCAAAGAACAGGGACTGTACGGAGCCGGACAGGATATCTTAAAGACCGCATTTTCCGGTAATGTCCGCGGCATGGGACCGGGCAGTTGCGAGATGGAGTTTGAAGAAAGGCCGGCTGAACCTTTTATCATTTTTGCCTGCGACAAGACCGATCCCGGCGCTTTCAATTATCCGCTGTTCCGTGGACATGCCGATCCGTTCCATAACGCAGGGCTTTTACTTGCCCCTGACATGGCCGTCGGTTTTGAATTTACGGTAATGGATGTCAATTACACGGAAGGAGATAGGATTATAAAATTAAATGTGCCGGAAGAATATTATGATCTGGCTGTTCTTCTTCGCGATCCGGAGCATTACGTGATCGAATCAATCAAAGCGCGCTCAACCGGAGATGTGGCGGCGGTCGTCTCGACTTCCCGTCTCCATAACATCGCCGGTAAATATACCGGTAAGGATGATCCGGTAGCTTTGGTCCGGACTCAAAAGCAATTCCCTTCAACCGGGGAAATTTTATCACCGTTTGCGACCGCTCCATATGTCGCCGGGGGAGATCGCGGCAGTCATATTGTTGCTTTAATGCCCGCCAAACAAAATGAAATAATTTCCTTGTTTGACGGCCCGACAATTGTAACGGCGGCCGGAATCTGTGTCCATAACGGCATATTTACAGAACTGGTAGATCTGTTTGACCAGCCCTTCTGGGACACTATCCGCGCCAAAGCCACCCAAAAAACTTTGGATATCCGCGACCAGGGCTTTTTCGGTTGCGCCATGGCTCCGATGGAGGAATTGGAATATACCGGTGTCGTCGAGCGGATAAAAGATTTGGACAAGAAATTTATAATAAGAAAATAATTAAGTAACAGTAGTTACGCAATTTCATGTCATTGCGAGTCCCCGTTATAAGCGGGACGCGGCAATCTCGGACGGGATTGCTTCGCTACGCTCGCAATGACAATCTAAATTATTTTGCAATCCTATGGAAGAAATAGAAATTTTGAAAGCTTCCGATAAAAAAACCAGGCTGATTCCGAATCTCCCGGATTATAAATCGCTTTATCCGAACTTTTCCTGGGAGAGGGCAAAATCGGAATTGGCCTGGTTTCCGGGCGGAAAAATAAATGCCGCCTATAATGCGGTTGATCGTCATCTGGATTCCTCTGCTTGCGACAAGATTGCCCTTTATTGGGAAGGAGATAAGGGTGAAAAAAGCACTTACACTTTTTCCCAACTGGCGAAATTATCCAACCAATGGGGAAATTATTTAAAAAAATCAGGAGTTGTCAAAGGAGACAGAGTTTTCATCTTTCTTCCACGGATACCTGATCTTTTTACTTCTTTTTTGGGAATATTAAAAATCGGCGCTGTGGCCGGCACTTTATTTTCCGCTTTTCAACAGCAGGCTCTTTTTGACCGTCTTGAAGACAGCGGAGCTAAAATTCTCATTACCAATCGGGAACTATCGCTTCGTTTGGCGGAAATCCGGAATAAATTACCCGAACTCAAACAGGTAGTTATAGTTGACGATAATGACTTCCAAAAAAACCTTAGCGCCGAGCAATCAGATCTTGAAGTTATGCCGATGGATCCTGAAGATAACGCTTTTATGCTTTATACTTCAGGGACAACCGGTAAACCGAAAGGCGTCGTCCATAAACATTTGGCCATTCTTTCCCAACACGTCACGGCCTATCACATCCTTGATCTTCATGATGAAGATATTTACTGGTGTACGGCCGATCCCGGTTGGGTAACCGGTATAGGCTATACGATACTGGGATCCTGGAGTAATAAAGCGAGTGAAGTAATTTTTTCCGGCCGTTTTGACGCCTCCAGATGGTACCAGATCCTTCAGGATTATAAGGTAACCATCTGGTATACGGCGCCAACCGCAGTCCGGATGCTGATGGCCGAAGGAGATCTGCCCAAGAAATATAATTTAACTTCTTTGAGACACATCTTATCCGTTGGTGAACCGCTTAATCCCGAAGCCATCCGCTGGGGCTTGAAAATGTTTGGCCTGGCCTTTCATGATACCTGGTGGCAGACGGAAACAGGCTGTATGTGTCTGGTGAATTATATTTGCAACGACACGAAGCTCGGTTCGATGGGTTTGCCGATTTTGGGACTCTCCGGCGGGATTGTCGATGATCGTGGCCAGGAAGTTCCCCGCAAAACCGAAGGCAATATCGCTCTCAGGCCCGGCTGGCCATCAATGATGAAGGAAATTTGGAAACGGCCGGAAAAATATCAGTCGTATTTCGTCAACGGCTGGTATATTTCAGGCGACCGCGGCTGGGAGGATGAAGACGGTTATTTCTGGTTTATAGGCAGAAGCGATGATGTCATCAAAACTGCCGGTGAAAGAGTGGGTCCTTTTGAGGTGGAATCAGCTCTTATTGAACATCCGGCGGTAGTTGAAGCCGGTGTGATTGGTAAACCCGACGAACTGCGAGGAGAGATAATTAAAGCCTTTGTGGATTTGAAAGATGAATATAAAGCAAAAATAGCAGATAAGAGTTATGAAGATCAATTAAAAATAGAACTTTCTCAGTATGTTAAAAAACATCTGGCCGGCCATGCGTATCCTCGGGAAGTCGAATTTATTGATAAACTGCCAAAAACCAGATCCGGAAAAATCATGAGAAGAATCCTCAAAGCCAAAGAAATGGGCCAGCCTATCGGCGACACCTCTACGCTGGAGGAATATTGAACAGAAGCACCAGTTCGCCTTTTGGGTTTTGAAAGTGAGCTAAAGCATCAGTAATTTTTCATCGCCAAACTTCCTCATATATCTTTGTCAATTCTCGGCAAATAACCATTTCAATATCGCCAAAGATATTTTTTATGTCTGCCAAACTTTCACTTAACCGGTGCGGGGTTTCGAAAGCAATTATCGTTGATGATTGACCATCTTTACGATTCGCTAATAAATTATTCAGTAATTTTTGGCGTTTGGTTTGGTTTGACGGCAGATAACCGATGAAACGGAAATCATTGGGAGGCAGCCCTGATAAGGTTAGAGCTGTAATAACCGAAGAAGGGCCGGGAATAGAAGTTATTTTGATATTTTGCTTAAGACATTCTTTAACCAATTTATAACCGGGATCGCAGATGAGAGGTGTTCCGCTGTCAGAAACAAGAGCGATATCTTTCCCTTCCTGCAATAAGTTAATAATCTCCGGAATTCTTTTTAATTCAATTTCGTCATAATAGGAAATATATTTAGGTATCTTTGGTGTATTAAGATCGGGTATTTTTAATTCCTGATTTTTAATTCTTAATTCATAATTCTGAATAAGGTTTCCTGTCTTTCTTGTGTCTTCGCAGGCAATAAAATCAACGGAAAATAAAGTTTTGATAGCGCGCAGAGTAATATCTTCCAGGTTGCCGATCGGGGTGGACACCAGATATAATGTTCCCATAGAGGCAATTATAACAGGAAATAAGACAATACTTTACATTTATTAAAAAGTATGATAATTTCATACTATTATGGCCGGCAAGAAAAAAGGTTATCTAGCCCTTATTCGCCATGGTGAGTCCCAGTGGAATGAAAAAGGTTTATGGACCGGTTGGACGGATATCCCTTTGACCCCAAAAGGCCAGGAAGAAGCAAGATCAGCCGCCGCAGTTTTGATTGACGTCAAATTTGATTTGGCAGTGACTTCTGATTTAGTCAGAGCCTCGGAAACTCTGGAAATAATCAAACAAGAGTTAAAAATCCCTCAACTGCCAACCATCAAACATAAAGCGTATAAAGAGCGTCATTACGGCATTTTCACCGGAAAAAACAAATGGGAAATCAAAAAAGAAGTAGGAGAAGAGAAATTCAAAAAAATACGACGGGGTTGGAACGAACCGATACCGGAAGGCGAAACGCTGGAAGACGTCTATAACAGAGTTATTCCTCATTTGACAGAACATATTATGCCAAAAGTGATCGGAGGCACAAACGTGATGGTTGTAGCCCACGGTAATACCCATCGGGCGATTATCAAGCATCTGGAAGGCATTTCCCATGAAAAAATCGAAGAAATTGAGCTGGTAACCGGTGAAGTTGTCCTTTACGCCTTCAACAAAAAAGGTAAAATAGTTCTTAAAGAGAAGAGATCCGTTAATAAAAGTAAATCATAAGGAGGAAAATTATGAAAAAGCAAAAAATCAGAGTCGGCATCAACGGTTTTGGCAGAATCGGCAGAAACGCCACCAGGATTATTTTGGAACGGCCTGATTTGGAAATCTGCGCCATCAACAGCCGGGCTGAAGTTTCTTCCCATGCTTACCTTTTGAAATACGATTCTTCTTATGGAATACTTAACCACGACGTCAAAGTCTCAAACGGTGATTTGTCCGTAGACGGAAAGAAGATTGCCGTTTTTAACGTTGATGATCCGGCTGAAATTCCCTGGGAAAAAGCCAAGGTCGATATCGTCATCGATGCCACCGGTAAATTCCGAACCACGGCAGATGCCATAAAGCACGTCAGAGGTACGGTCAAGTATGCGGTAATTTCCGCTCCGGCCAAAGACGATACAAAAACGCTGGTGATGGGTGTCAATCATCAGATGTTTAATCCGAAAACGGACAAAGTAATTTCCAATTCGTCATGCACCACCAACTGTCTCTCGACGACTTTGAAAGTCCTGCATGACAATTTTGAGGTAAAAAAAGGTTTCATGACGACAGTTCATGCCGTCACCGATTCCCAAAATCTTTTGGACAATTCCCATAAAAAGGAAGCCCGGCTCCGCCGTGCATCTTTTGCCTCGATGATCCCTTCGTCGACTGGATCGGCAAAGGACATCGGTAAATTATATCCGGACCTGAAAGGCAAAATTTTCTGTCAGGCGATCAGAATTCCTTTATTGACGGTTTCCATCATCAATTTAACCGTTGAGATTAAAAAGAAAACTGATGCCGAGGAAGTAAATAAAGCGTACCAACTGGCGGCCAACAAAGGCCTGAAAGGAATACTGGACGTAGCCGCCGACGAGTTGGTTTCCAAAGATTATACCGGTAACCCTTATTCATCTGTCGTTGATCCGTACCTGACACAGGTGGCGGAAGGCAATCTGGTAAACGTTTACGCGTGGTATGATAATGAATGGGGATATACAAACCGGCTGATAGACATGGTGAGCTATGTAGCCAAAAGGGGGATTTAATTTTATGAGAAAAAAGACGATTCGTGATATTGCCGGGATATCGGGACAAACTGTTTTTTTGACCGTTGATTTCAATATTTCTTTAAAAGACGGCAAAGTGACCAATGACACTCGGATCGTGGAGGCTATCCCGACCATCAAATACCTTTTGAGCAAAAAGGTAAAAATCGTCCTGGCTTCCCATCTTGGCCGGCCGAAAGGCGTCGATCCGAAATTTTCCTTAAAGCCGGTGGCCGAAAGAGTAGCACTTTTGACCGGTAAAAAAGTCAATTTAATCGAAAAGTATTGGGAAAAGGAAGCCGTTGACAAAGTCAGAAGTCTCCCTTCCGATCAGTTAGTTCTTCTTGATAACATCAGATTTCATGAGGGAGAAAAGAAGAATGATCCTACCTTTGCCAAACATCTGGCTTCGATGGCTGATATTTTTGTCAATGACGCTTTCGGTTCTTCCCACCGGACTCATGCTTCAATAGTCGGGATAACCGAATATCTCAAAGGCTATGCCGGACTGCTCATGGAAAAGGAAATCAACATGATTTCCGATGCGCTGGAGAAACCTAAAAGGCCATTTCTGGTCATAATCGGCGGGGCCAAAACTCCGGAAAAAATTTCCGTCATCGAAAGGATTTTGGATATTGCCGATACGGTAGCTCTTGGTGGGGCTATCGCCAATACTTTTCTGGCTGCCTGGGGATTTGGGATGGGCCAATCGATTGTCGATTACGAAATGGTGGAAATGGCTAGAGTGGTTTTTTGGAAAGCCACCCGTCAACATTCAGCCCTGATGCTTCCTCTGGACGTAGTTATCTCCGATAATCAACGTCAGGCAAAACCGAAGACCGTTGATTATAACCAGGTACCGCCGAATGTGGCTATCTTTGATATTGGACAAAAAACCCAAAACCACCTTAAAGATATGATAAAAAATGCCGGGACGATCATCTGGAACGGCCCGATGGGTCTTTATGAAGATCCGCGTTTTGCCAAGGGGACGGACAGCCTGCTTGAGAGCATTTCAGGTAGCAAAGCGATAACAATCGTCGGCGGCGGTGACACTTTAACCAGCATTAAAACTAAATCTTGTTTGAAGAAAATTACTCATATCTCAACCGGCGGCAGCGCCATGCTGGAATTTATGAAAATAGGGACTTTGCCGGGAATTGAGGTTTTGGAAAACGCTTGATTGTCATTGCGAGTCCGATGTACATCGGACGAAGCAATCCCGTGATAGTACAGTAATTCCAACGGGATCGCCACGCTCTCCGCCAGCTGGCGGATCGCTCGCGATGACAATGGATTCAGTTTTTATATCTTCGGAAAACACCGACGACTTTTCCTTGGATCTTAACGTGTGAGGCGTAAATAGGAGTCATGGCCGCGTTGGCCGGCATCAGTTTAATCCGGTCTTTCTCAAAAAAGATTCTTTTCAAAGTAGCAAAACCGTTCGGCAGGATCGCCACGACTATATCCCCGTTTTGAGCATCCTGCTGGTGCTGGATAATGACATAATCACCGTCTAAAATCCCGTCGTCAATCATGGAAGTCCCTTTTACCTGAAGGACAAAACCGGGTTTATTGTTGGTAATGATGTTGGCCGGGACAGAGATATAACAATTAGGATCGGTATGGGGTTCAAGGGGAGTTCCAGCGGCAATGTAACCAAGAACCGGCATTTCCAGAGCCGATTCGTCAACCGGGGCATGAATTTTTTCATTGACCAGCTCTATCCCTCTTTCGAAACCGACGGTTTTTTTAATATAGCCTTTTTGGACCAGCCTTTGAAGATTTTCGTGGATGGTAGAGACGGCATTTACGCCAAGCCCTTCGGCAATTTCCTGCAAAATCGGGGCATAACCGTGCCTTTGGATGTATTGTGAGATAA
>JALHWS010000030.1 GCA_022866885.1 Candidatus Microgenomates bacterium
GTCACCTCTTTTTTTGCAAAATCAGTACTGGCAAAAATGATTGTATCGGTCAAGTCTCCCCCTTCATGGCTGCCGCCGGAAATTCCCAGAAGGACTACGTTGGTCCTACCTTTATATTCTTTCAGGTCGGGCTTTTTATCAAAAATCAGACTTTGGAAAAAAGAGAGTGACAAATTATTTTCTTTGGCGAAGTTATAATAAGGGCTAAAAAACCGCATTAAAATGATTATCGCCACAAAAAAAACTCCCACGATCAAAGTGGGTAGGAGAATTTGCTTGAATTTAATCAATTTTCTCTTAAACGGATGAAGCATTGACAATCATCTCCCAAAAAGTGGCCGCCTCCAAACTGGCACCTCCGACAAGCACTCCATCTACGCCGTTGGCTTTCAGATACTGGTTGACATTTACCGGCTTGACACTGCCGCCGTAAAGCACAGATTTAATGTCTTTATTTTGTTTTATCGCCATTGCCATTTCTGAAGCTTTTTCCGGCGTTTCCGCAGTACCTGTGCCGATAGCCTCTACCGGTTCGTAAGCGACAATGGTCACTTCTTCCGGAATCTGGTTTTGTTTGTTGGCGATGCAATAAACCGGAATCAATCCTTCATCTTTGGCCATGATTACTTTGGCCGAAAGTTGGGTTTCGTCTTCCTTAAAATATTTCCTTCTTTCCGAGTGGCCGATGATGGTATAAGCGGCGTATTCGGCAATCATCTTGGTGGTGACGGCTCCGGTATAAGACCCAGCAGGGAAAGGCGACACGTCTTGAGCACCCAATTTCAGAGGTAATTGATATTTACTAATTAATTTTGCCGCTTGAGGTAAGTATGGATATGGCGGGCAAATAATGATTTCCAACCGGTCGATTTTTATGGCCGGATTCTCCGTAAATTTTTTCTTCATCTGGGAAAACCAAATCTCTACTTCCTGGCTGTTTTTATTTGATTTCCAATTAGCAATGAGATATTTCATATGAATTAGAAATTAAAAATTAGTAATTAGAAATTTTCTGAATATGTTATTATTAGTATCCATTATATCATGACTAATAACCTTCTCAAACAACTTAATCCGGCGCAAGCGGCCGCCGTCAAACAGACAGACGGACCGGTCCTGATTTTGGCCGGAGCCGGTTCGGGCAAGACAAGGGTCTTGACTTACAAAGCCGCCTACCTGATCGCTGAAAAAGGTATTTCCCCCGACAACCTGCTGATGGTTACTTTTACCAATAAAGCCGCCGGCGAGATGAAGGAAAGAATCATCAAGCTTTCCGGAACCCGTAATCTTCCTCTTTGTGGCACCTTCCATGCCATCTGCGCCAGGATCCTTCGCCGATACGGTAAAAATATCGGCATCCCACCCAGCTTTCTCATTTATGACGACCAGGACCAGAAAGAAGTCATCAAAGAAGCGGTCGGCAAACTTGATCTTGACAAGACTAAATTTAAACCGGCGGTTGTCGCAGCTATTATTTCTCAAGCAAAAAACGAACTGATTCCCTCGACCGAATATCCGCAGTATGCTTACGGCCCTTTTCAAAAAGAAGTCGGTAAAATCTATCTTGAATACCAAAAGATATTACTGGAAAACCAAGCCTTGGATTTTGACGATCTCATTTTTATGGTTGTCCGGCTTTTGGAAAAAGATAAGGAAACGTCCTCATATCTTCAAAATAAATTCCGCTATATCCTGGTTGACGAATACCAGGATACTAACCGCGCCCAATATGTCCTGACCAAACTGTTGGCCAAAAAATGGCGCAATCTCTGCGTCGTCGGTGACGCTTCCCAAAGCATTTACGCCTGGCGGGGGGCGGACTTTCGAAATATTGTCAATTTCCAGAAAGATTTCTCCGACACAAAAGTTTTTCATCTTGAACAAAATTACCGCTCAACCAAGATGATCCTGGACACTGCTTATTCGATTATTTCCAAAAATCAATCGCACCCGATCCTGAAACTCTGGACGGACAAAAATAGCGGCAACGCGATTAAACTATATCAGGCCAGAAACGAACATGATGAGGCGGAATTTATCACCCGGGAAATATCCAATTACAGATATTATCATCCGAAAAGTTCTTATTCTGATTTTGTCGTCCTTTACCGGACCAATGCCCAAAGCCGGGTAATCGAAGAAGAGCTGCTTTCCAAAAGCATCCCTTATCTTCTGGTTGGCGGCGTCCGGTTTTACGAACGGAAGGAAATCAAGGATGTCCTGGCCTACCTTCGGTTATTGGTTAACCCTGCCGACTCGGTTTCTCTCAAAAGAACGGAAAAAATCGGCAAGAAAAAATATGAGCGTTTTTTAGTCTTTGCCCAAGATTTCAAAAAAACAGCCAAAGCCCAAAAAATGACTGCTTTGGAGATTCTGGACCAAACTCTTGAATCGTCAACCTATCTTGATTTATACGATCCGGAAATAGAAGAGGAATTTTCGCGGCTGGAAAACATCAGGGAACTCCGTTCAGTGGCGGCCGAGTTTGACGACCTTTCCCAATTTTTGGAAAATGTCGCTCTGGTTGAACA
>JALHWS010000031.1 GCA_022866885.1 Candidatus Microgenomates bacterium
TATACCTTGGCTATCACTGGAGTGATGGTCGGAGTGGCGTATTTTGCCCTTCGGCCAATACTCATGGAGATAGGAGCCGCTGTGTCAGGCTTCATTATCGCTCACTGGGTGCCAATTGTCGTCGGCACCATACTTATAGGCGGTATCGGATATACCGTCTACAAGCTAGTGAGGCGATAAGCCCGCCCCTACCCCTTAGCTCGAGGGGTCAGCACTTTTTGTGTAGGCTGATGAGGATCTTCATCCTCTTTTTTTCTGTTCATACAGCCTACACTATTTTCCTTGAGGCGAAGAAGAATTTTCTTTACCTTAAAGATTGATAGTGTAGGCGTATTAATTTTAAAAACCCGCTTATATAAGGAAAATATCATTCGCGATATTTATCCAGAAGAAGCGGGTTTTTAACTTTTTATCCCTCTTATTTAATTCTTCACCTTTTTCCTTCCTTGCTTCCTGAAAAATTAACAGATCCTTTTATGTGGTATACTTATATTTATGACATCGGCAAAGCTTAAAAAACTATCAGAAAAATATCCTAATCAATGGGTAGCTATAAAAGAATCTACCGGTGAAGTTGTGGGTAACGGTAAATCTCCCAAAGAGGCTTACCAAAAATCTCAGGAAAAAGGCGTCAAAGAGCCTGTGATCACGAAAATCCCCAAAGATTATGCTACCTACATCCTCACTCAAATTTGATTATTTATTATTTCCTGCCGCACCTAACGAAGCATTTCCTCATAGGAGTTACGCCAAAAGACCGGTCATAAATATAAAACTTTTATTTGATGATAAAACAGTCAAATATCCTGTCCTGATTGATTCCGGAGCTGACTTTTGCATATTTCATGCTGAAATTGCCAGAGATTTGTTAAATTTACCGGTTAAAAAGGGAAAGAAACTTATCTTTTATGGCACTGGTGGAATCGCTCAAACCGCCTATTTCCATAATATCCAAATTGATCTGTGTGGCTATGAAATAGACCTTTTTGCGGGATTCAGTTTCGATATGGAAAAGCTACCTTATGGGATATTGGGTCAAACCGGCTTTTTTGACCGGTTCAAAATTGAATTCGATTATCAGGGGAAAAGAATCGAGATTAAGTCTAAAAGAAATAAATAAGGTAAAAAAACTTGCTACCCCATAGTATAATACTGAAATTATCCTTCAAAAATATTTTATTTTTTATGGCAAACTTAGAACGGACCCTATATACCGGTCATGAATATAACCAACATCAACCTCCATTGTTGGAGCATATGCTTGCCCGGGAAAGAGTGGCGACTCTGGAACCGCAGTTAAGACCTGATAATCTCCTTCATACAGGTCAAGTTAATTTGCCAGAACTAGCCAGAGATACTGTCGGCCTGATGTTTGCCGAAAAAGCATTAGAACATCATAGACTGCCTGACTGGCCAAGTCACGAAAGCATGTCTGTCCAATTCCGTTTGGGACCCTGTACACATACTGTCACGGTAACTCCAAAGGAGTTATCGCCAGCAGAAACGGAAAAACTAGACGCTGTTAATGGACAGATCAGCCATTTATTGGCAGAAATAGCTTGTGAAAGGTATAAACCACCGAAGCGAAGATCGGCTAAAAGACAACGAAGATTATATTACGGATTACGTCATTCGATCACTGAAATGGTTGGCTTCGCTTATCAGTTTTCCCCTCCTCCGACAATTCAAACGGTTTCGCAGCTGAAACAAAAAGATGTAGTTGAGTCGGTCCCGACAAAACAATCCATGAGAGGATCAAAACCACCGATTCCTGGAAAAGTTGTTGCTTTATATGCGGCAGGTGGTTTAGCCCTGATTGGTCTTTTATCAGGTTGCCAAATCGTATCAACGACGCAAAGTGCAACCGAGACGGCTCCAAGTGCACCTCCCGCTGCCACTCCTACCGATGATCCCAGACAATACGCAAGAAAAGACCAGTGTTTAGATGTAGCCGGCGGAGGTTCCGGCCCAAAAGCTATATCACTTTCTGAAGATGGAGATATGGCCACTCATCTTTTTACCGGAAGAACTTATATGTGTGTAAGAAATCCTGACGGAAGCGAGGGAGTTTTGTGGTATGAGCCGGAAACAGGATTATTTTATTCCCGCGATGATTTGCCGGAAGCAGACAGCCCTCCAATCTCTCCCAAAAAAATTGCGACCATGTCAGCCAAAGGCAGAAATCCGCCTACGCCAGAACCTACAAAAACACGGCCTCCGCAACCTGCCGCCACCAAAACACCTGTTCCTGTATATAAAGATGTTACTGTCTTTGCAGATAGTCCGCGCAACATTCCTCTTGTAGGTAAATTCGTGGCTAATTGCCCTGACGGAAGTCAAAAGCTAATAGAACCATTTGGTAAACCTAACGTTTTAATAACTGAACCGGATGAAAAGGGTAATGTAACCGTGACCGTCCAGACTTATAGGAGACCCGGTGACAAATTCACCGGAGAAATCTGTCTCCATGTTCCAAAAGGCGTTATTTGCCAGGGTTTATCGTTTAAAGAACAAAACTCACTATTGAATACCGTCCCTACCTATGTGGCTTCAGTGCAAATTACGGTCCTCCCCGGTGCAAAAGACGCTCAAGCTTATCATGCATTTGCCACATGGGAACTTGAACCAGAGTATTGTATGGACAAAAATGGAAACAAAACAGCGAAAATAGTCAAACTGGGCATTGGTTCTTCTACATGGAGAGACCTTCCAGGTAAGTAATATTAGACGATATAACACCCATAAAATCTTCCTTGCTTACTGAAGCGCTTTTTATTATAATTGCCCCATGGCCAAGAAAGAACAAAATATCACCATCGCTCTCGTCTGCCAGACCTGCAAGAGCCAAAACTATGTCACTAAGAAAAACAAGCTGAACCACAAGGAGAAACTGGTTTGCAATAAATATTGCAGGCGGTGTAAAAAACATACGGAACATAAAGAGACGGATAAATTAGACTAAAAATGGTTAAAAATACTGCGCTACTTCTTTTTTTCCTTTGTATAGTCGCTACCTTATTAATCGGGATCAATCTCGGCAAGAAGATCGGGAAATCAGAAGTCAGTAATCAGCAACCAGTCATCAGCAATCAGCCATCAGTTGTTAGTCCGACGACAACAAAAAAAGAAGAACTCTCCCTCTCACCAACCTCCATGGCCACAACTTCCGCAACTGCAGAAACTTCCACGGTCACCGACCAGACCTGCGGCTTCCACCTGACTTTCCCGGGTAGTTATCTTCGTCAGAAAACGGAAAACAACCAGTCGCAGATTTTTACTAATCCGGATAAGCCTGAAGAAGGGGTAGCCACCGCCTGCCAGGAAGAAATCCCCAAACCGCCGCTTACTGCCGATAAAATCGAGTCAATAATTTTGGATGGAGTGGCCGCCACTTTGTATCATGACCAAAACGCCAAAGATGGCACTCCTCGGGATGAAGTGATCGTCAAACACCCGGTGAAAAACATAGAGATCATCATTGCCGGCTACGGTACCATTTTCCAACAGGCCCTTTCTTCCTTTAAATTTCTCCGCTAAACTTCCAGAAAAGTAATGAGTCTGATATAATTGATTTACCTAAAGGATATACTAGGGGCTTAGTTAAACGGTATAATAGAGGTCTCCAAAACCTTTGTTAGAGGTCCGACTCCTCTAGCCCCTGCATTACCGTAATAATCGGCTCATTACTTTTAATAATTTTTCTTCCCTCAATTAGATCTTTCAAATGTTTTAGAGGATTTAGATCTTTCCAGGAAGTGAAATACGGCGGATTGTCACTCGCCCTCTTTTTCAATTCTTTCAAAACGCTTCCAATCTTTGCAACACTCCATCCAGCAAAGGCACCGGTACCCAATCCGGCTAAACCAATAAATGTTCCAATAATGGGATTAAAACTTTCAAAACCGGAAGCGGCATTTTGAAGCAGGTAATACAAACCATCGAAAGCAGTATAACTGGCCCAGGCAGAAGCTGCCGGTATAGCCGGATAGATAATCGCCGTTGCCGCCAACCTCAAATCTTCTTTTAACTGATGTAATTTCTCTATGAACATCACGGTTTCTAATCCTTTTTCAAGATCATTATTCAGTTGGGCTACGAAATCAGCGGCATTGGCTTGACTTTCTCCCCGAGACGCTTTCTCCTGCACCTCTTTATCATCTATGTAAACGGTTGCGACTCCTTTCTCCGGATCAAAAGCCAACAGCACCGTTTCTCCTGGTTGTCTTTGTTTTTCCGGACAATCAGCAATAATTATCTTACTTCTCAGGTCGCCCTTTTTTACCAACTTACCCAAAACTTCCTGATCCCACGTCATCTTGTCAGCGTATCTACCCCGATATACTATCTTTATTTGTGGCTCCGGAGTTAGTGGAGAGATTGGCGCAGGCGGTTTAACTGACGAGGCAGATTTTCGTGCCGGACGGGCTCCTCGAGATTTCCGTTCTGACGTTTGAGCTTCTTCTGGGGCATCTTCTACAGGCACTCCTATTTCTACTTTTGGAGGTTCTTCTCCCTTTTCAGCTTTAGCTGGTGGAAAATGAGATATTGGATCCGGTCTTCTTAGCTCTGCTTCAGAAAGTGGCGTTGCTCTTCTCCGTAAACCAGTTACACTGGTCCCTCCTGACGGACTTCCGACTACTGATCCTGTTTCAGCTTGATTATTTAACATAATATTTATCTTTCAATACTATTCTATATTATTAAATGTAAAAATTCTAAAAACTCCTCTCTTGACATAAATCATAATCTCCTTTAGGTTTATATTATGGACCCTACCCAAAATAATTCCAATAATCCGCCGGCCGGCTTCCCGCCACCATCCGAACCAGCAAATCCCCTGCCTGACCCAATCACTCCACCACCGTCACCACCACCGCCTCCGATAGTTGGCAATAACCATGGCAGTCCCCTGCCGCCGCCGATTATCTCTCCGCCGCCTCCACCAATGGTGATGGCTGTTGACGAACATTCAAAATCCGGCGGCAAATTCCCTTTTATGATCATTACTCTATTGCTGCTGGTAGTTGTCGCCGGTTTCGGCCTTTCCTTTGCATATAATTATTTTGTTAACAAATCAGCCGCTCCCAAAATACCGGCAGTTATCCCAACCGCCACCGTCATCCCCACAGTCGAAGTCAAGGTCATCCCTTCCGAGACACCGATTCCGGCCACCGGCTCGGCTACCATACCGGTTGCTTCTGTTTCCGCCACCCGCGCTGCCACCCAATCCGCCTCGCCAACGGTAAAAATTTCCGTTACTCCAACTACTGCCTCTCAGTCAGCGCATGTCCAATAAAAGACACAAAAAGAATAAATCGACCATCGTTATTCTCATCACAGTTGCCGTTATTACCCTCCTTTTCTTTTGCTTCCGATATTTTTTCAGGCCAAAACCGCCGGAGGAAAAAATCAGGGAAAAATCCCAAGTTGTTTTCGTTTATGACGGCGACACAATCCAGCTGGCGGATAAAAGAAAAGTCCGTCTCATCGGCCTTGACGCTCCGGAAATCAACTATAACTCCAAACAATCTGACTGTTTCGCCTATGAAGCAAAGAATACTATTATTCAATTGTTAAATGGTCAAATTATTGAGATGGAAAAAGATAAAGAAGATACGGATAAATATGGAAGGTTTCTCCGTTATATCTACCTTGATAATGTATTTATAAACGATTTCCTTCTCCGCCAAGGTTACGCTCACGTGATGACTATTCCTCCCGACACCAAATATTCCCAAGAATTTCAGGAAGCGGAAAAAGAGGCCAAAGACGGTAAAAGAGGCTTGTGGGGAAAATGTCCGTAGTAATTATTGACATCCCGAGAGCAACCCCCATACAATGGATTTATAGTTCGATTTCACTCACTATAACTAAGATGACAAAATA
>JALHWS010000032.1 GCA_022866885.1 Candidatus Microgenomates bacterium
CATGGGCTCCAAAGGCATTAAGCTCTCTATATCAGTCTTGAGAGTATGAGTCTTGTTGCCCTTCTAGGGCAAAAACCTCGTCCACTAATGAGAAACCCTATCGGAATACCCCTAGGAGGATAACTCCCTTCGGGCAATGGTGTACCCACAAAATTAAGATTCCCATGCTCCATCACATTTCTTTATTCGGAGGCGGAAATAACTGACCAGAGCTTAAATCAATCGGGTTCATAATGAAGAATATGAGGCCTATGTATAGCACTAATCTACTGAAGAGTAACATGCCAAATTCAGGAACAAATTTTCGTAATTCCATTCCAATCAAATCATCCTTTTTAATGTATAGTCCTTAATTTACATAAGGAATTTGTTGAATAAATAAAATAAGATGGCTAATCCGCTCACGAGCCATCTTAGATGCTATTATTCTTGTCTACGAGTTTATTCGAGGGAACGAGGGGATGCATCAATCCAATTTCCTGATATCTCCGAACGATTGAAAAAGTCATAACCGAACGAACTCCAAAGACAACGTAAAATTTGAATTCTTGGAAAAGAGTTTGAAAGATTAAGACTGTCCTTTTTTTGATAAGAACCATTCAGATAGTTCGATCACATTGATGCGACCCCATTCTTTCTTAGTCACAAGTTTGCGCCTCTCAAGTGAGTTTAGAATGTCCGCTAGAGACGATTTAGGCATATGTGGGCAACCTCGGCATAATCTTTAGCCTTGTTAGATACGAAATAACTCATATCTATGTCAGCTGTGCCTGTATAGGTAATTGATACACCTGTTGATGCTCAAAGCTGATGCCCTCAAGGCAGCAGGTCGTGATAAAGAAGCTGAAAAAATTTCGATAGCGTTAACATAATATCCTATTTCATAAACAATAAGTTTTTTAGGTTTGAAAGATTAGAATATATATTGCACAAGTCAATTTACGTATGTGCGGCACATAAAAAAATAAAGGGAATTTGTAGCGTAAGGAAACAAATTCTCGTGGAGGGATTTCATGAAATTGCATATTTCGAGAAAACAAGGAGATGTAAAAGGTACCAAATTTCTCGGGATAAAAATGGGCGAGGATCATGTTGGTTTTTACATGACAGCAAAGGCTGAACTTACTGATCAGGAACGAGGGCTAATAGATAAATATGGGGTACGGAACTACGTACTATATCAAAAGCTGGCCGATGTAAGTGGAAAAACTCAAGTATTACGTAAAGTGACTATATCCTCACTAATGGATGGAGAAAATTTTTCCGGCGGAGCCCTTGATCTCCTTTCTAATGAAAATGAGATTAAAGAAGCGTGCCAGAGTTTTAAAATATATATTGAGTTCCTTAAGAAATTTGGAGGGGATGAGATCATAGAATACTGAAATAATCGAAAAGAATGAGGCTGGTACGTAACAGTACTTCATCGAAAGTTAACTACCAGCTCCTCGATGGCAAAGGCAAAAAGTATATTTAATTATAAAATTATTTTTTCGAGGACGAGATATAACCGACCTAATTAAGGAGATAATTCAAATGGGCTTTCTAGATAAGGTTAAGGGGGACCTGATACATTCACTCAAAGACAAGCTTAATGAAGCCAATGAAGCCATAAAATCGGAATTTGGCGGAAAAGATAATCCATCATGCATAGACAAACCACAGATCCGTATTAAGATAGGCGAAGATGAACACAGCAAAGGTAATTATAACAAAGATAAGTTGGTCGATTTAGCTGTCAAGCTTGAGCCGCAAGATGAAGACTTTGGGTTTCAAAAAGGAATGAGCCTTATTCATCATGAGAAGTATGATGAAGCAGTAGAGTGTTTTGATAAAGCCCTTGCTTTAAGACCAGATAACGTAGCTGTTTGGGCTTCAAAATGTATAGCTCTCAATTCACTTAATAAATTTGATGAAGCAGTAGGGTGCGCTAATAGTGCCATTATGAAGCATCCAAATAATGCACTCATTTGGTACGTAAAAGGCAATTCTCTTCTAAATTTGGAAAGAAATGGAGAGGCAATTGAATGTTATGATGTAGCCCTCAAACTTGATCCACCAAACTCTGAGATTGCAAATATTAGAGCCAAAAGAGAAATTGCAGTCGAACATCATAACCCAAAAAACTACATTAATCTTGGCGTGAAAATGTTCCAAGAAGGGAACTATAATAAGGCAATCGAGTATTTCGATGAGACCCTCAAATTTGACAATACTAATTTGTTTTGTTGGAAAGTCAAAGGTGATGCATTTAATAAGCTCAATAAGTTCG
>JALHWS010000001.1 GCA_022866885.1 Candidatus Microgenomates bacterium
AACTGGCGCATATCCGGGAAATTACGGGTATAACGAATCCGAATGTTAATTCCTATAAAAGATTAACACCCGGCTATGAAGCCCCTGTTTATGTTTGTTGGGCAAGAATAAACAGGTCAGCCTTGATAAGAGTGCCTAAAATTTCAAGAGGATTAGAATCAAAGGCAACGCGTCTTGAGATACGCTGCCCTGATCCGTCAAATAATCCGTATCTCGCTTTTGCTGTTTTACTCAAAGCAGGACTTGAAGGAATTAAAAATAAACTTAAAGCGCCTTCTGCAGTAGAAGAAAATCTTTATCAGTTTGATGATGAGAAGTTGGCAAAATATTATATTACCAAACTGCCGGTATCTCTTTGGGAAGCAATTGAAGAGATGAAAAAAGGAAGAATTGTCCGAGAAGTATTTGGTGAACATGCCTGGAAAAGATATCTTGAGGCCAAGACCGCCGAATGGGATAGTTTCCGGATTAGCGTCACCGATTGGGAAATAGACCGGTATCTGAAAATCCTGTAACTTATTATCCTCTGGATAAAATTGCCTAATCAGGCTAAAATGAGAGATATGGTGAAAGATAAAAATTCCCTGACACTGGAGGAAGTAAAACATGTGGCGAAGTTGGCTAAATTAAATTTATCAGGGGAAGAGTTGCTAAAATTCCAAAAACAACTTTCCGGAATTATCGATTACATAAACAAATTGAAGGAAGTCAATACGGATGAAGTGGAACCGACCAGCCAAGTGACGAACCTGGAAAATGTTTTCCGCGAAGACGAAGTTAAGCCCTCATTAACCCAGAAAGAAGTTTTGTCAAACACAAACAGCTCATATAATGGTTGTTTTAAAGTTAAGGCGATATTTCAGGAATAATCTATGGAGTTGTATCAATTATCTTTAAAAGAACTGATTGAAGGATTAAAAGACAAAAAATTCACCCGGAAAGAAATATTAGTGAGTTTTTATACAAGAATTCAAAAAATCAATCCTATTGTTAACGCTTTTTTAACAGTTATTGGTGGAAATAATTGGAATGACAAAGAAGGAGAGTTATCCGGCATTCCGGTGGGTTTTAAAGACATCTATGTCACAAAAGACATTAGAACTACCGCGGGAAGTAAAGTACTGGAAAATTATATTCCTCAATATAATTCTACGGTGGTTCAAAAATTGGTAAGTAAAGGCGCCACAATTGTCGGGAAGACTAACCAGGATGCATGGGCCCACGGTTCTTCCGGAGAAAATTCCGATTTCGCTCCAACGAAAAATCCCTGGAATATTGATTATGTGCCTGGAGGTTCATCAAGCGGATCAGCGGTTGCGGTAGCCGCGGGTATGTGTCCGGTGGCTTTTGGTACGGATACCGGGGGTTCCATCAGATTACCGGCCTCATTTTGCAATGTCGTTGGATTAAAGCCAACCTACGGAAGGGTATCAAGATATGGAATTATCGCTATGGCTTCATCCCACGATTCGATCGGGCATTTTACCAGAACTGTTTATGATAATGCTCTTATTCTAAATATGACTGCCGGAAAAGATCCGTGTGATGCCACGACAAGCAATACGAATGTACCTGATTATACGAAAAATATAAAAAATGGTGTCAAAGGATTAAAAATCGGCTTACCAAAGGAGTATCTTGCCAAAGGTATTGATCCGAATGTAGAAAAAATATTCAAACAGGTTTTGCAAAAGTACGAAGGCTTGGGAGCCAAGATTATTGATATTTCCCTTCCGCATACGGAATATGCTTTAGCGGTCTATTATATAATCCAACCCTCGGAAGTCTCATCTAATTTAGCCAGATATGACGGCATAAGATTCGGCAATGATAGAAATCGTTTCGGGCAAGAGGCGATAAGGAGAATTATGTTGGGTACTTATACCTTATCCGCTGGTTACTATGACGCATATTATCTTAAAGCGATGAAAGTGAGAACACTTTTAATCCAGGATTTCAAAAAAGCCTATGAAAAAGTTGATGTGATTATTACTCCGGTCTCGCCGACACTGCCGTTTAAATTCGGTGAAAAAACGGATAATCCGCTGGCTATGTATTTATCTGATATTTTAACTGTAACAATGAATCTGGCCGGTGTTCCGGCGTTATCAATCCCCGGTGGTTTTGTCAGAGGTTTACCGGTCGGTTTTCAGATCGTTGGCCCGAATTTCAGCGAAGATTTACTATATCAGGTGGGATACGCTTATGAACAGGTGACGGACTGGCATAAACAAAAACCAAAACTATAATGAATAATTTTGAACCGATCATCGGACTTGAGATCCATGTTGAGTTAAAAACGAAATCGAAAATGTTTTGCGGCTGCAACGCCGATTATTTCGGTCATGAACCCAATACCCACTGTTGTCCGGTTTGCCTGGGATTGCCGGGTGCTTTGCCGGTTCCCAATAGGCGCGCGGTTGAATGGTGTGTCATGTTGGGGTTGGCCCTAAACTGCGAAATCCCTCTTTTATCCAAATTTGACAGGAAGAATTATTTTTACCCGGACCTGCCGAAAGGATACCAAATATCTCAATACGATAAACCTTTTTGTGTGAATGGATGGATGGAGATATACATTAAAGATGTCATTTCGAACGAAGTGAGAAATCCAGGCAGTATAGCTGCCGTAAAAAATATACGTTTCGCTAGATCTCTCGCTAATGCTCGAGATGACAATGGTAGCAAAAAGACTATTAGAATTCGACGGGTGCATATGGAAGAGGATACTGGGAAACTTCTCCATGGGGTCGTCAACGGAGAAAAATGCACCTTAATCGATTTCAACAGAAGCAGTGTGCCGTTGGTGGAGATCGTGACGGAGCCGGATATCAGAAGCAGTGACGAAGCGAAGATTTTCCTGAAAAAACTTTATCAAATAATCCGCTATTTGGGAATCTCCGACGCGGATATGGTGAAAGGAAGCATGAGGCTGGAGCCAAATATTTCGGTGGGGATTGCCGCGTCGCCTTCGGCTCCTCGCAATGACAATAATAAGGAATCAGAATTACCTTCTTATAAAGTTGAAGTAAAGAATATAAACTCCTTTAACTTCGTCAAAAAAGCGATTGATTATGAGATTGAAAGGCAGATAGAGATACTGGAAAGAGGAGAGATTCCGAAACAGGAAACCAGAGGTTGGGATGAGAAAAAAGGAATTACTTACTCCCAAAGAAGCAAAGAGGAAGCCCACGATTACCGGTATTTTCCCGAACCGGATATTCCACCAATAAGATGGACAACTGACCAAATTACAAAATATAAATTACAAATACCGGAATTACCGGATAAAAAATTAAAGAGATTTATAAAAGAATACGGACTTTCAGAATATGATGCGGCCATATTGACCGAAGAAAAAGAAGTGGCGGAATATTATGAATCTGGAATTAAGAATTATGAATTAAGAATTAAGAATGAAAAGGTAAATATTACACCAAAAATAATCGCAAATTGGATTATCAATAAAAAAGTAAATATCTCAAGAGTAACGCCTGAAGAATTAGTTAAATTAATTTCCCAGAAACAACAGACGGTGCAAATAGATGAAAAAGAGCTGGATAAAATAATCGATGAGATTTTATCTGACAATCAAAAAGCAGTTAATGATTATAAAGCCGGGAAGACGCAGGTATTGATGTTTTTGTTAGGGATGGTAATGCGCGGGCTTGCCGGGAAGGGAGATACGGCTTTGATTAGAAAACTCCTCGAAAAAAGACTACAATAAACAAGATGTCTGATTTTGTTCACCTTCACACCCATACGGAATTTTCACTTCTGGACGGATTGACGAAAATAAAAAACTTGTTCGCAAGGACTAAAGAGTTAGGGATGGACAGTATTGCCATTACCGATCACGGTTCGATGTACGGGGTGGTGAAGTTTTTTTTGAGAGGGAAAGAAGCCGGCATCAAACCGATTATCGGAGTAGAAGCATATCAGGCGGCCAGGAGCCGGTTTGATAAACAGCAGGGAATTGATAATGACCAGTACCATTTGGTGCTTCTGGCGAAAAACAATACCGGTTACCAAAACCTAATGAAGTTGGTAACTCATGCCAACCTTGAAGGCTATTATTACAAACCCCGGATTGATCTTGCGCTTTTGAAAGATTACAGCGAAGGGATTATCTGTCTTTCCGCCTGCATGAACGGTGAAATTCCCCATCTTTTGGCCACCGGTCAGGACAGTCAGGCGGAAAAAAAGGCCAGGGAATTGATGGAAATTTTCCCCAAAGACCATTTTTATCTTGAACTTCAAGTGCATCCGAAACTTGAACAGCAGGATTTGGTAAACAAAAAATTAGTCCTTTTATCAAGGAAGTTGGGTTTGCCTCTGGTTGCCACCAATGATATCCATTATCTGGATGAAGAAGACGCCGAAGCCCAGGAAATCCTGTTGTGTGTCCAGACGCAACACACGATTTTGGAGTCGAAAAGACCGCTTTCGATGATCGCTTCTCCCGATTTTTATATGCGCAGTCCGGAAGAAATGAAAGGCCTTTTTATGCAATATCCGGAAGCGATTGAAAATACGGTCAAAATCGCCGAAATGTGTAATGTGGAAATAGAACTGGGAAAATGGATTTTACCGCATTTCGAAGTGCCGCAAAATGAAACTCCCGAAACTTATATCCGTAAATTATCCCATGACGGATTAGTAAGGCGTTTTGGACAAACGGATAGCGTTTTGGAGAAACGTTTGGAATATGAACTCAAAATCATTATCCAAAAAGGGTACCCGACTTATTTTCTGATTGTGGCTGATTTTGTCAACTGGGCAAAGACAAAAGGGATTGCGGTGGGGCCGGGGAGAGGTTCAGCCGCCGGCAGTTTAGTCGCTTATAGTCTGGGGATTACCGAACTTGATCCGTTGAAACACAATTTGCCTTTCGAAAGATTTTTAAATCCTGACAGACCGTCACCGCCGGATATTGATCTGGATTTTGCTGATGACCGGCGGGATGAAGTCATTGCTTATGTAACGGAAAAATACGGCAGTGATAAAGTGGCCCAGATAATTACCTTCGGTACAATGGAAGCCCGCCAGGCAGTCAGGGATGTCGGTCGGGCACTGGGTATGCCTTATGCCCAACCCGACAGGATTGCCAAGCTGATTCCGGTTGGTGCTCAGGGATTCCCCATGAGGATTGATAGAGCTAAAGAGATGTCAGCAGAATTAATGTATGCCTATAATAATGAACCGGAAACGAAAAAACTTTTGGATCTGGCCGAGAAATTGGAAGGAGTTGCCCGTCATGCTTCAGTCCATGCGGCCGGAATCGTGATTTCCGATAAACCTCTGACTTTCTATACACCTTTGCAGAAAGAAACCAAAGGAGAAAGGATTATTACCCAATATGACATGTATTGCCTTGATTTGAATGCGGCTGACGGGAAAGCAATCGGTTTGTTGAAGATGGATCTTTTAGGCCTTCGAAACTTAACTATTCTGGAAAACAGCATCAAATTTATCAAACAGACAAAAGGAATCAATCCTGATCTTCGTCAG
>JALHWS010000033.1 GCA_022866885.1 Candidatus Microgenomates bacterium
CAAACCCGTCCTAAGGGTGAGATTGGCAGTTCGACTCTGCCCGGGGACGCAAATGAGCGAAAAACTCAAGTTTATCATCCTCCGGACTATCGGCAATTTTTTCTTGCTTTTCTCCCTGTGGGGCATGGCCATGACTTTCGGTCCGGCTTTTTACCTTGAGGTTGCTTACCGTTTTAACCAGGCGAGGAATGTAAAATATACGGTTGTTCAAAAGCCGGAAACGATGGCCTTCGGAGAAATACCAGCCCTTCCCACACCGGTTTTAGGTAAAACCACGCTCTTTGGTCAGTTGACAGGGGGAAATAAAGTTGAGATTATTTCTCCGGTTTCAGCACAGTTTAGTATAGTGATCCCCAAAATCGGAGCCAATGCCGAGATTTTCCCCAATGTTGATCCCGGTAAGCCGGAAATCTACTTACCGCTTTTGAAAAAAGGAGTAGCCCATGCTGCCGGTACTGTCTTTCCCGGAGTCGGAGGCAATATCTACCTTTTTGCCCATTCGACGGATGCCTTTTGGAATGTCGGCCGGTATAACGCCATTTTTTATCTTTTGAAAGAATTGGGGAAAGGGGATGAGATAGATCTATTTTTTCAGGGCATCAGGCATGTTTATAAAGTCACTGACAAAATAACCGTCAGTCCTTCAGATGTCCATTACCTGAGTGATGTTTTGCCTTATGAGCAGTTGACTCTTCAAACTTGTTGGCCGCCGGGGACGACTTTGAAAAGGCTGATTGTGATGGCGAGGCCGGAAAAGGACCTCGGGAAATAAATAAGCGTTTAGCTTCTAGCGTTTAGCGTTTAGGTAATAACAGTACTTAACTTACGCAATAAATTTCTATTTAAATTGTCATTGCGATCCGCCGGCTGGCGGAGAAGCAATCCCGTCCGAGATTGCCACGGCTACTTCGTAGCCTCGCAATGACATGGAAATACATGACTAGACGCTAGTTTCTAGACGCTAGACGCTAATTATTATCTCAAATCCACTTCGTAGAAATTGGGGAGGGTGTTGGGCTTGTTCAAAGATGTCAGAATAACCAGCCGGTTGCCGCCGGGCCACGGATAAACGACACTGTCTTCAAAAGGTCCGGTATAGGCAGCCCGTTTATTGGTACCATCATAATCAACGATATATATTGTTTCTTTTTCTATCATTATTATATGTTTTGAATCAGTATACCAAGTGACGGATTCCGGTTGAGAAATCGTTTTCTTGTCACCGACAGCGAAATTTTTGTCTTCTTTGAAATCATAAATATAAAAAGTTCCGGGAGTGATTTTACGGATTTCTTCAGTGGAATTGCTGCCGATGATAGCCGGAGTCAGGATTTGGGGGAGAGTGGCGGAGGCAGTAGCCTGATAAAGAATTTTATTGTCATCAGGCGAAAACCGCAGATGGTCAGTTGAGCGGGTAAAAAAATCAACCAGGGCGGTATTTAGAGTGGATATTTGTAATTGTTCTTTAGCTTTTGTTTCTTCTTCCCAAACTTTCAGCTGCTCGAGATAGTTGGAAGTGATCTCCGTTGACTGGTTGTTATCTGTTGAAATAAGCTGGGCGGATTGGGTAGTTTCTTTGCGGGCGTCTTTTTTTAAGAAAGTCAGAATGACTTGTTTTTCGTCCGGCGACCAATAAAGGCGGGTATTTTTCCAATTATAAGTTGTAGCCGGTTGGAAGAGGAGTTTCGGATCGCTTTTGCCCCCCAA
>JALHWS010000034.1 GCA_022866885.1 Candidatus Microgenomates bacterium
ACGGTTGAGAAAGCTCAATATTACATCTTAAAAGAACTCGCTCACATTACATGGACAAAACAAGAAGTCAATACAGGTACTTATACTCTTTTGGCGTTTGCCTATCGGGTCAGAAGCGATGGTACTTTTTCTCTGCCGGTAGTTGATGGCGCGCTTAGAATCCTCGAAGGACATATCCGAAGGATGCATGAACCGGATATGGACTCCAGGCTTGCGGAATTGCACCAGAGATCGCAATCCCTTCGCACTCTTCCCAGAAATCCGGCGGAAGAAACGCTTAATATTGTTCAACGATTAGCTGAATATATTCCCGGTGTCACTCCAGAATACTGGAATAAAATTATTCAAGACCAAGCATCATTCGAACAGATTTATACATCTATTGCTACTCAAGAAAGACTACCTTATTTACAAGAAGCCTTGACAAGCTTACTACCTGATTCTCCTACAAAACCATTTACTCCGGCAGCTATTCTGGCAGATTTTCAAGCTTTAGATGAGTATTCCGCCTTGCCTGACAAACCCAACGAAAAAGATGCAATAAAATGGATAGACGAGCATTTACTCTTCCACCAAAATAAAAACTGGGGAGATAAGGCGATGATCGGAATCAGTATGCTTGCTTTACTATTACAACTTTTCCAACAGGCATCAGGAATCGGCCTAGAAAAAGCTGGTCAGGGAGAACCGACAACGTAATTCTTTTTAAAATTTCTTTTGACTTCGGTTTTTCCATCTGCTAGACTTAGAACAAATGAAAAACGCCAAGTATAACGTTATTTTTAAACCTGAACCGGAAGGCGGATTCACTGCTATCGTCCCCTCACTGCCGGGTTGCGTCACGTATGGAGCGGATCTCCTTGAAGCAAAAGAGATGGCCATTGACGCAATCGGCGGATACATCGAGAGCCTTAAAAAACATGCTGATTGCCAATTTAAGTAAAACTCAACTCAATCGTTTATCAGAAATATTAGGAAATATGAGTTTGGTGTTTTTGGCGGCAATGGTGGTACCTGCTTTATCTGTTGATATACAGGTTAAATTACCGGTAATTATGAGCGGAATATTTTTAACTCTTGCTTGTATTTATACCAGTCTTATACTATTGAAAGGAGGTGGATGATGAAATTTACTTGGGATGGTCTTCAGCTATTTTATCTCACGGGAGCTATCGTTCTTTTAGCAATTGCCGTCATGGTCTATCCTACCTTTAAAGATAGATCGAGAAGGAAATAGAAATAAGAATGTTAATCCACTTTCTGCTGCTTCTCTTTCTTCTCCTGATCATCTATTTCCTTTCCCGGCTGGTTACCGCAAGATTTTATACTCTTTTATTTCTTCTGACCGGAAGAGAAGGTTTTTCCATGAGGATTCTCTCTGTTATTCTTCTTCTGGGAACGATTGTCCACGAAGTGGCACATTTTTTAGCAGCTACCATCCTGCGCGTGCCAACCGGAGAACTATCCGTCATGCCGCAATTGGAAACAATCAATAACGGCAAAAGCAAACAAGTGAAAGCCGGCCATTTGGAAATCGTGGAAACCGACCCTTTTCGCCAAACCCTCATTGGCCTAGCGCCTATGGTTATCGGTTTAATAATTATTTATTTAATCGGTAAATTACTTCTTCCAGATATATCTCTTATTCTTAATTCTAAATTCTTAATTCATAATTCTCTTGTCATATATTTTTTATTTATTATCTCCGTCACCATGTTCTCCAGCCGTCAGGACCTGCAAAGCCTGATTTTTATCGGCCCGATTATTCTTCTCATCTTGGTTTCTTTATATCTGATCGGCGTCCGGGTGTTTTTTGAGGAGAAGCTGACGATGCAGATTACCGTGATTTTTTCCGATCTCAATCTTTATCTGATAATTTCCGGAGTGACAGACTTTCTTGTCCTTCTCCTCGTCACCGCCAATTTGTCCCTTTGGCAGAAAATCCTGAAGAAAAAAATCGTATTAAACTGAGGCGGTATTTACCGGAGAAACATTTGGTTTTATATCAGTTGGTGCTGGTGGGGGAGTGGAGAAGTAATCCTCAAGCGGATTAACCGGATTAGGGCTTGTTTGTGAAACAGTTTTATCTGCGACTGGTTGTGTGACTGGCGCTTGTCCCGGCACAACCGGTTTCTGCGGCAATTCTCCCGCTGTCTTTACCTCTGCCGGTTTACCATCAGTTGGTTTAACCTCT